>CALLVX010000012.1 GCA_938010765.1 uncultured Flavobacteriaceae bacterium
GGATGCTCTGCAAAGGCACCGGTAAAGGCCCCCGTTATTGTTTTTACATCGGCCATACGATCTCGTTCCGATCGTTTTGCCGTACTTTCTATATAGGCATCAACCGCTTCCTTTTGGGCTGCAGTCGTAATTTTGGCCACCAATTCGTGCTCGGGGGCCAAGGTCATAAAACTCACCCCGAAAATGGTATCGGGACGGGTGGTGAATACATCGATCCCCCTAGCCCCCGAAGGAGGTACTTGTACTTTTTCAAGGTTTTCGAGAATTGCTGAAACGACGGCGTCCGAATCACTAAGAACCTCCTCGTTTTTAAAGCGAATTACCTGAAATCCCAAATCATTTAGTCTTTTGGTCCTTGCCTCGTCTTCCGCTATTTGAGAATTGTGTATCCCACCATCTACTTCAATAACAAGGTTTTTTCTGAGACAGACAAAATCAACAATGAAATCGTCTACTAAATGTTGTTGCCTAAATTTATATCCAAGCTTTTTTGCCCGAAGCCTTTCCCAGAGTGCAGCTTCCGCTTTTGTAGGGTTTTTTCTCATTTCTTTTGCCTTTTCAAGCAATAAATGTGAATTGTTCCCGCCAGTCATATAACCAGGAACTCCCTTTCCTTTGGAGGGGGTTGGGGGGAGGATTTTAAAGGTAACACTTGCCCCTACACTTCTTCCGATCCAATTGGTTTGGGAATCTTTCAACGGTTGGGGCCAGTCAATACCATTCAACCCATCCAACAAACGCTGTGCGTAGGCCGAGATGCGCATGCTCCACTGGGTCATCTTCTTTCGGATCACAGGATGCCCACCGCGTTCAGAAACGCCGTTGACGATCTCATCATTGGCCAATACGGTGCCCAGGGCCGGACACCAATTTACCTCGGTTTCGGCCAAATAGGTCAGGCGGTACTTTAGCAATAGCTGCTGTTTTTCCACATCCGAAAAATCCGCCCATTCTTGCTTAGAAAAAATGGCAACACCTTCATCGCATACCGCATTCACCTGAGAATTTCCTTCTTTTTCGAAAATCGCTATCAATGTTTCGAGGTCTTCGGCTTTGTCACTTTCTTTATTATACCAAGAATTGAACAGCTGAATAAAGATCCATTGTGTCCATTTATAATAGTTCGGGTCCGAGGTACGCACCTCTCTGCTCCAATCAAAGGAAAATCCGATCTTATCTAATTGACGGCGATAACCTTTAATAACATTATTTCGATAACCCTCATCTTTGATATTAGTAGGGACATTTTTTTGAATTAAAGCCTCATCCTTGATACTTCCGTCCTCGCTGACATACTTTTCAAGTATATCATCGTTTTCATCAAAACACCCGTTAATGTTAATTTCAGTAGTATTTTTAGGGTGTTGACCGGTCTGAATCGCATATTGCTCAGCAGGCAAGCCAAAGGAATCGTATCCTTGGGGATGCAGCACATTAAAGCCTTTATGACGCTTGTAACGCGCATAAATATCACTGGCGATATATCCCAGCGGATGCCCCACATGCAGTCCCGCGCCCGAGGGATAGGGAAACATATCCAACACATAAAACTTTTCTTTGTCAGAAGTATCTTCCGCTTTGAAAGTTTGGTTTTCGGACCAATATTTTTGCCACTTGGCCTCTATAGAATTAAAATCGTACTGCATCTTGGAAGGTTCTTTTCAACGAACTCGTCATGAGCCCAATCTCGGGCAAAAGTAAGTTTAATATAGGAAAAGGAAAAGATATTCTTATCTTACCAAGTCTTAAGAAACACACCGTGCAGCTACGCTTTCAACATACCTGTTTTGTATTGTTTGGGATATTACTTTTAAGCACCTCGCAGGTATATGGGCAGTTGGGTTTCTGTGGCGGTAATTCCGGAGATCCGATCTTTACGGAAACCTTTGGCAACGGCACAACCGATGGGCCTCCCTTGCCAGCCGGCACCACCAACTATCGCTTTACTACGGGCACTCCCAGCGACGGGGATTATACCGTATCGAGCACCACCGATTATTTCGATTGGCACGATACCCCAGATCATACCGAGAACGATACCGATGGGAAGTCATTTATCGTTAATGCCGATTTTACGGCAGGCGAGTTCTTTAGGCGCACCGTAAACGGACTTTGCGAAAATACTTCCTACGAGTTTTCATCCTGGTTGATCAACCTGCAAACAAGTATAGGGTGCGGAGGAGCCGGTATTCCGGTAAATGTGAAATTCGAGATTTGGGATAACACAGATACGAATTTATTGGCATCGGGAGATACAGGAAATATTCCCAATACCTCATCTCCTATCTGGAGGCCTTACGGACTCGTATTTCGCACGGTTCCGGGGCAAACATCGGTGATTCTTAAAATGACCAACAACGGGAACGGCGGCTGTGGCAATGATCTGGCAATCGATGATATTGTGTTCAGAACCTGCGGTGATTTTATTTCGATCACCGATACTGAAAACCGCTCAAACATCGCAGTTTGTGATGACAACATTCCTATCAGCACCACGCTCACCGCCAATCCCGATTTTTCCATCTACAGTACGCATGCCTACCAATGGCAAGAAAGCTTTGATGGTACCAATTGGACAGATATCCCTGGTGAGACCAACCAGACTTTTGCGACACCCAATATATCGACAGATACTTTTTATCGGGTAAAAATTGCCGAGGACGCGGTCAATTTAGCGAACCCGCTGTGCAGTTCACTCTCGGAGGTATTTGATATTTTGATCATCGCAAAACCAGTTGCTCCCCTTTCTAACGGTGATGTACGCAGTTGCGAAAACGAAACACCCACCTTATCGGTAAGCGTACCAGATAATGTTACCGTAAATTGGTATGATGCGGAAACCGGAGGTACTTTAGTACAAAGTAGCAGCAGTACCTATCAACCAAGCATAGCTGGTATCTATTATGCGGAAGCTATTACTATCTTGGCAGACTGCACGTCGGATAGTCGAACAGCAGTACAATTAGAGATATTCCTCCTTCCCCAGCTCACAGATCAGACACTTAGCTTTTGCGAAAACACTTCAATTGTCTTAACTGCAGATTTGGATATGGCAAGCTATCTTTGGAATACAGGTGAAATCGCCAAAGAAATTCAAGTAGACCGTGCAGGGATCTATTCTGTAGTAGTCACCGACACAAATGGCTGTTCGGCCACCAAGGTTATTACACTTGGGCAAATAGATGTTCCACAAATAACGGGCATTCGCTCAGAGGGCTATAACATTGTTATTAGTACCGAAGAAACCGGTTCTTATGAATATTCCTTGGACGGCCTCAATTACCAGACATCGAATGTTTTAGAAGGTATTGCCGGTGGTAGCTATGTGATTCGCGTGCGGGAAAACACCGGTTGTGGCGAAGTAACCGAAACCTTCGTACATTTTGTAATTCCAAACTTTTTTACCCCTAATGGAGATGGCATCAACGATGTTTTTGATGCCGAGGGCATTGAGTTTTTCGATACTTCCGAAGTTTCGATCTTTGATCGTTTTGGAAAGTTGTTAAAGCAAACTTCGAATGCACAAATTTCCTGGAACGGAACCTTCAATAACAGGGCACTGCCCGAAAGTGATTACTGGTATCTTATTCGCGTCAATGACAAAACATACAAAGGGCATTTTAGTTTGAAACGGTAGGGTTGACTGCCCGTTAATTCTTTCAAAATTAATACCTTCGTTCGCATAAAATTATTCTACAAAAATGATTCTAAAGAAAGTATGTGCGGTTTTAGCATTGGCAGTGGGGTGTATTGGATTTTCGCAGGAGGCCATTTCTCGTGATTGGACCTCTCTTGTGCAAACGATAGAAGTTTCTACTGACAAGCCCATTAAATTTCGGGTGGTAGGTTCCGCCAAAACCCAAGGCGATAACAACAAAAGTTGGTCAGGAATTTGGGCAAGGGTCGACAACAGTGATGATGAACCCGGCTTTTTTGACAACATGGGCGATAGACCTATTGTCTCAAACGAATGGAATTCTTATACCGTTGAAGGTGAAATGGGAAAGAATGCCGAAAGAATTAGTTTCGGGGGAATCTGTAGTGGAAATGGTACATTTTATTTTGACAAATTCGAAGTCTTCACCGAAAAACCGGATGGTAGTTTCGAAAAACTTGAAATCAAAAACCCTGGCTTCGAAAATCAAGTAAAATCCGATGCCGTTCCTTCGTGGATTCAGGGTATTGTAAATACAAGGCCAGTTAGGGTAAAAGAATATAGTTACACTTCGAACAAAGATGCTGTCGACGGTAATTATTCCTTGATGATAGTAGGAAGTGGCGTGGTTGAAGATACTTCGGACTATATAGGTCCAAAAGAAGGGTTTTCACCCCAAGTGGGCACGCTAATTACTATGTTAGACAATCTAAGTAATCGCGTTGAACGAACCGTGGGGCGATTAGATCAACGCGAATTGGATTATTTGATGGATGAAAAGGCCAATTCAATCGGAGCACTTATTATGCATTTGGTTGCTACAGAAGTTATATATCAACAATACACTTTTGATGATATCTCCTATAGTGAGGAAGACAAAGTAAAATGGGCAGCGGCAATGGAACTTGGAAAAAAAGGAAGAGAAACGCTAAGAGGACATGAAGCTGCTTACTATTTTGATATCTGGAAGAAGGTAAGAGCAAGAACTATTGAAGAACTAAAAAAGAAAGGTGATGAATGGTTGGCCAAGGATGTACCCGGAGCCGGCATTAATAACCATTTCGCTTGGTTTCATGTAATGGAACATCAGTCAAGCCATCTCGGACAAATGCTTCTGCTGCGCAAGAGGATTCCCGCGGCGCCAAAACCCATAGATGTTAAGGATAAAATAAAGGATTAAGGATAAAGTATTCTAATCTTTGCTAACTTTAACTGTCAAAGCAACATATGGGCAAATCATTTGAAAGCTATCAAAAGCGAAAGCTGATCTCATCTTACTTCTCGGTAGTATTGAGCATTGGCCTCGTATTGTTTTTGCTCGGGGTACTTGGCCTGTTACTTCTGAATACCAAAAAAATGGCCGATCATTTTAAAGAACAGATTACGATTTCTGTTTTTCTAAAAGAAAGTGCCAAGGAAGTAGAAATGAACCAATTGCAAAAAAGTTTGGCAATGGCCGACTATGTAAAATCGGCCACCTATGTTTCAAAAGAAGATGCTGCGCAACAACACAGCGAGGAAATTGGTGAAAACTTCATGGACTTCCTAGGATATAATCCTTTAAAAAATTCGATCGATATAAAGTTGAACGCCGACTTTGTTTCCCCGGTTCAGCTAGAAGAAATCGCTGCCGACATAGGTGCGAAAGGCTATGTCGAAGAGGTAAGCTATGACAAGCCTTTGGTAGATTTGCTCAACGATAATGTACAAAAAATGGGGTTTTGGATATTAATTGCCAGCGGCATATTCACCTTTATTGCCGTTCTCCTGATCAACAGTTCTATTCGCCTGAGTATTTATGCCAAGCGCTTTATTATAAAGACCATGCAAATGGTAGGGGCCACCAAAACGTTTATCCGGAGGCCTTTTATATGGACGAACATTCAACTAGGTATGCTCGGTTCACTATTGGCGATACTCGCTTTGGCAGGGTTCCTTTATTATTTGAACAGCACTTTTCCCGAACTAGACCTGCTGGGCGATCCGGTAACGCTGGGAATCGTTTGTGGAGGTGTGTTTGTTTTGGGGATATTAATTTCCTGGATTAGCACCTTTTTTGCTACCCAACGCTTTTTAAACCTTCAAACAGACGAACTTTACTACTAGATTAAACCCTATCTTGTCTTTACACGCAAAGCAAAATTTTAAAACACTTTCAACACATACCTATTAAACCACAACTTTTTCTAAATTTGCATCATGGCAAAAAATAAGAACAATCAACCGGAACATCGCACACAGCAGGAATTTATCTTCCAGCGCAAAAACTACCTATTTATGTTCATCGGGCTTGCGTGTATCGCCTTGGGTTTTATATTAATGAGCGGTGGTGGAAGTGATGACCCCAATGTTTTCAACCCGGAAATCTTCAACTTTAGAAGAATACGCCTTGCGCCCACCTTGGTGTTAATAGGTCTGGGTATCGAAGTCTACGCCATATTGTTGAACCCTCACAAGAAGTAAACGATTTTGGATATATTACAAGCCATTGTTTTGGCCATTATCGAAGGGATTACGGAATACTTGCCGGTTTCATCTACAGGGCATATGATTATTGCCTCCTCTTTTTTTGGAATTGCCCAAGAAGAGTTTACCAAGTTGTTTACGATCGTAATACAACTGGGCACCATTTTATCGGTGGTAGTCCTATATTTTAAGCGTTTCTTTCAAAACGTTGATTTCTATTTTAAACTACTGGTCGCTTTCATCCCTGCTGTTGTCTTAGGCCTATTGCTTAGTGATGTGATCGATTCACTATTGGAAAACCCTATTACAGTAGCGATTTCTTTGGTTATCGGAGGGCTGATCCTCTTAAAGGTCGATGATTGGTTCGGGGATTCCGAAGAAACCGAAATTTCGTATACTACTGCTTTTAAAATAGGGATGTTTCAGTGCCTCGCGATGATCCCAGGGGTATCTAGAAGTGGTGCCAGTATCGTTGGGGGTATGAGCCAGAAACTCTCACGTACCGTGGCCGCCGAATTTTCTTTTTTCCTAGCAGTGCCTACTATGTTAGGGGCCACCCTCAAAAAAAGCTACGATTACTACAATGCCGGGTTTACCCTTACTTCAGAACAAGTAAACCTGTTGATTATCGGAAACGTTGTGGGGTTTTTGGTCGCATTGCTCGCTATAAAAACATTCATTGGCTATTTAAGCAAGCACGGTTTTAAAATGTTTGGCTACTACCGCGTTATTGTGGGGGTCGCCCTGTTATTGATTCATTACTTTGTGCGTCCCTTAACGGTAATCTGATGACCAAGGAAGATTTTTTGGAAGGCCAGTTGTTATTAGTAGATAAACCCCTTGGTTGGTCTTCTTTTCAGGCTGTCAACAAACTGAAATGGGTCATCCGGAAAAAGTTCAATCTTAAAAAAATTAAAATTGGCCATGCGGGTACCTTAGACCCCCTAGCGACCGGACTTCTCTTGATCTGCACCGGAAAATTCACCAAAACCATCAGCGAACTACAAGGTCAAGTAAAAGAATATACGGGCACTATCACCCTCGGGGCTACCACCCCTTCTTACGATTTGGAAACCGAGATAGATCAGGTATATGCTACCGAACATATCACATCTGAGTTTATCATAGATACCACCAAACATTTCTTGGGCGAAATAGCGCAACGCCCCCCCGTCTTTTCTGCACTAAAAAAAGATGGAAAACGGCTTTATGAATATGCTCGGGAAGGCAAAGAGGTCTTCATTAACACAAGAATGGTAACAGTCTCCGAATTCGAAATTGTGAAAATCGATTTGCCAAAGGTATATGTTAGAATCGTTTGTAGTAAAGGTACTTACATTCGCTCCTTAGCCCATGATTTTGGAGCCGCTCTTAACAGTGGTGGTCATTTATCGGAGCTCCGAAGAACCAAAATAGGTGATTACAACGTACATAATGCCCTAGACCCTTTGGATTTCGAGGAGAAAATGTTAGGAAAGGTATAATTTTTGTAAAAATAACGGGGAAGCAACCCGTTCAACGAAAATTTAAAATATTTTTATAAAAACGTGGTTATAGCACTATGAGTCTCGATCGTAAACATTTATCGTTTTTGATTACACTCTTTTCACTATCGATTATTGTGTTGTTGTTGTACAACATAAATATGGGGCAGGAGAAAGAGGAAGACGAATATGTGGTAGAGCTTGTGATGGCAGATGAAGATATCGAGGAACTGCTTGAGGAAAAAGAGCGCTTGTTAGAGGAAATGACAAAGGCCGACCCGATTAAGAGCCATATGGCCTTCAATGAAACGGCCAAACCTAGCTATGGAAATCCGGAACCTTTAAAGACCTTAGAGGAACTAATGGAGGAAAAAGCCGCTACCGATACCGAAACGGACCCCAACAGTCTTATGGCCGATTCGGAATATGCTGAACGGGTAAAAGAGATTGCCAAAAAACGAGAAGAGAAAAAACAACTCCTTGGTGAAAAGGAAGCTCAAAAAGAAGAATTCACCAATAATTTGGCCGCGCGCCGCACTTCTGTATCTTACTCTTTGGTAGAACGCAACAATTACAAATTGCCACCACCCATCTACACCTGTATTGAAGGCGGTAAAGTGGTCATCAATATCAAAGTAGACGCACTCGGAAATGTAATCGAGGCCGATTTTAACGATAAGAGTTCGGCTACCACCAATGGATGTTTGGTAGACAATGCCATCGCTTACGCGCTCAAGGCTAAATTTAGTTCCTCTACCAAGCCTTCCCAAAAAGGCACCATTACTTATTTATTCCAACAAAAGGCGCGTTAAGTCTTTTAGCACGCTTTTTCCTTTGTCTTTATTGTACCATACCTGCAAGTCTTCTTTGAACTCGGCAGTCAAGGTTCCGTGCGTATTTTTGTAGTCAGTTACCAGCGCTGTGGCGGCCTGGGAGCGGGGGCCCCATGTTCTAACCACCTCCTGATTCTTATCATCGATGGCAATCAATTTTGGGATAGACATGGCCCCGTTGGTCAAAAAACGGTTCATCAAATCTGGATGCTCATCGCGCAAAACTACCTTCAAGGTAATATTCGGGTTCAGTTCTGCCATTTTATGCATTACGGGCATCGACGGCGACGCATCGCCACACCAACTTTCTGTTAGCACCAACCAAGTGACCTTCTTATCGAAATTGCTGACCAAATTGGTCGTTTCCTCATCAAATTTCAAGGTCTTGTCCCAACGTTTCATGCGCCTGTTATTCAACTGTGTATAATTCACCAGTGCTTCTTTTTGTTCAGGACCCGTGGTTTTGCCCTCTAAGGCCAATTGTGCTACCAAAGCTCTATATTCAGTATAGGTTTGCCCCTCGGCCAAACCTGCCACTACTAACTCTTTTGTTGTTTTTTCCATAAGAACGAACCCATTGAAGGCGTTTTTTATAAAGAATACGAAATAAATTCTCGCCCCTATTGGTAGTAGCAAGATACAGAAACTTACAAATTCTCGGGATTGATGGCCAGGCTCTTAAAGAGTTTTGCCTTCGCATTAAAATATTTATTCTGCACTAAATTCTGCTTCAATTTGGCCTCTATTAATTTGTTTTCACGAGAATTGATAAGAAAAAGAGAGCTCTCGCCAAAACCAAATTTTCGTTCTTCGGCGGCCAATAGTGCGCCATAGTTGGCAACAATATCAAAAATCAATTTATTTTGAGATTGAAATGAATCTAACTCATTGTAGATCGCGGTGATTTTATTTCTGATTTGCACTTCGGTATAGTCCAAATCGAATTGTGCATCGCGCAACTTCAACTTTTCCAGCTTTAAATCACCCCGTTCTTTTCTCAAGAACAGTGGAAACTGGAAATTAATACCACCCTTGTACTGTTCTGTTTGAAACGAATTGATCAGTCCGGGTGTTTCTGTGAGAAAATTGTATTCCAAATCGATCTTCGGAAGCAATTTATTCGCTTTTAAACGCTTTGACACCTTCAGGCCATCGATTTTGTACCCCATCGAACGCAGTTTTGGGTGCTCGTTCATCGCAAAACTATCCAATCGTTTTCCTGCTATTTCCAAGGTTGCATCGACCGCACCATCTAAATTAACATCGGGCACTACATTGGGCTGCACTTCTATTGGAATATTATTTCCCAACCAAAGAAAGTTCGAAAGGGCCAAACTTTTGTTCACCAAAGCAACCTTTGCCTGCTCAAGACCCAGGGCCCGACTCTGAACAGCAATCTTTGCCTCAACCGTATCTATGGCCGCAACGGCCCCTGCCGAGGCGCTCTTTCGTACCCCTTCAAAACGCGTTTGGGCATTCTCTAAAAAAGCCTGAAAAACTTGCGTGTCCTTATACGCTTGCAACCACTCAAAATAGGTGATAGATGCCTCATACAGTATTTGGTTGACCAACAGATCACGATCCGCCTTGGTCTGCTCCCGAAAATATTTTGCTTGTTTCAACGTCGCCATTCGGTCATTTATCCATAGCCCTTGACCAATAGGCACAGAGACTCCTGCGCTATACAAGCCATCGGCCGGGACCGTTTCCGCAGGATTCAAAAAATCCCCATCGTTTTGTTCAAAACTACCTTTTAGCTCCACCCCGAACCAAGTGGGTATTTTAAAAGCAGCGTTCAAACGGTCGTAATATTCCGTATTCTTGAACAGCTTTCGGTCGTAATCTGCTTCCAATTTGGGATCAAAACCACCTCGCGCCTTCATTAGTGTGGCCTGCCCTATATCAATCGCCAGAGCTGCCTGTTTCGCTACCGGGTGAAATTTCTTCACATACCCCATATACTCTTTAAAATCGAGTATCAAGGAATCCCCTTCCTGCGAAAATGCTGTAAAGGCGATACTGCCGATCAAAAAGAAAAAAAACTTCCTCATTTCTTTTCTTTGTTTGCCAACTTATCCCCTTCCGGCTGATAATAGTTCGGTGGAAAGCCGTTGAGCTGTCTCCAGAGTTCGTACCATATCGGCACATTTTCCAAAAGGGCTATAGTACTCGCCCCTGAACCCACCCGAATATCTTTAGGCCAGGCATGATCGTCTGCATCGGGCGCTAGCAGCACCCTATATTTTCCATTCTTGCTGATAAAGGTCTCCACCGCGACTACTTCACCGCCATAGGTGCCATAGGAAACATTGGGCCATCCACTAAAAACAATCGCCGGCCAACCATCGAATTGTATGCGCACTTTTTCACCCAAATGGATCAAAGGAAGATCAAGGGGCGCCACATAAGTTTCCACTGCCATATCGTAATCGGCGGGCATAATACCTACCAGTGCATCTCCTTCCTTAAAGGTTTCGCCCAGACCTCCTTGCAGGGCCTTATTGATATAGCCATTTTGGGGAGCCCGAATGTAATATAAACTAGTTCGCATTTCATAATTGGTAAACTCATTCTCCAATTTGGTTACTTGGGCCTCTGAATCATACTGGTTCGACTGCGCTGTAAAGCGATCGCTTTGCGCCTTGGAAATCTTGTCTATGTATGCCGCTTGCACTCTGCCGATTTCCACTTCGGCATTGATAACTTCGTTCTTTGCGGTCATCAGTTTGTTTTCCTGTGATATCAATTTTGCATGGGTCTCCTGCAACTTTAGTCTTTTTTCTTCTACATCGGTTACCGCCTTTAAGCCTTCCGACTGAAGCAGCGCGGTTCGGTCGTATTGCGTTTGGGCAATCTTATTATTCGTTTTGGACGCCTCAAGATCAATGCTATCACTTTTTACTTTTAACCTTGACTGTAATAATTTGTTTTTTGCCTGTTGCAATTTAAGTATACGCTCATTGCCCAAGGCGCCTATCTGATTTTGCAAAGCCTTTACCTTGCCCTCATAGGAACTGACAGCGGAAGATTTCGCCTTGATCTGTTGCCCGGTACGTGCCACCAAATTTGGATCGAAATATTCATTTTTAACCTCCGATATGAACAAAATGGTATCTCCCTTCTGCACATAATCGCCTTCCCTCACAAACCATTTTTCTATTTTTCCGGGAATGGGCGATTGTATCGTTTGGGGCCGTTGATCCGGTGTCAATGTCGTTAAAAAACCTTTCCCGTTAACGCTCTGTGTCCACGGTAAAAAAAGCACAATGAAACCCATTAGCGAAAACACCAACAGAAATCTATTGAAGTGTTTGTAATGTCTTTGGTGAAACACCCTCCGGCCCGAGGCGGAATCCGAAATATCTACTGTTTTATTTAACTTATTATGCGATATATTGAGCATTTTGCTTTAGTTTTTTTGAACCAACTTCCCTTCTTCCAGCGTTATTATCCTACTACAACCTTCTCGCCATTTTGGATTCTGACTTACCACTAAAAGTGCCCATCCGTTCGATGGATCTGTGAGGAAAGCCATGATTTCATTCGTTTCTTTTTCATCAAACTGATCTAAGGGATCCTTTAATATCAGCAACTTGGGCCTTCGTATAATACTCCTTGCTAGCACAATTTTTTTAGAAACCGTATATGGTATTTGCTTGCCTTCGGGATAGAGGATCGTTTTTAATCCTTGGGGCTGTTCTTTCACAAATTGGGTAAGTCCGGTTTTTTCCAAAGCCCAATAAATATCATCACTGCTAATCTTTGGGTCTCCAAAGGTAATATTGTCTTCCAGCGTCCCCTCAAAAGGCGACTCTTCGGTAAGTGATTGCCCTAGAAAAGAACGGTATTCATTAAGATGAAGACCTTTTAAGGAAACATTGTTCACATAAATATTTCCTTCCGTAGGTTCCAAGATTCCCGCAATTAATCGCAACAGGGTAGATTTCCCGGAACCACTGGGGCCCTGGACCAAAATTTTACAGGTGGGCGAAATATCCAACGAAATATCATCCAGAATTTTTATGGTAGCACCAGGAACCTGATACCCAACATGTTCCAATTCCAATCGGAGTCCCTCTCCTTCCCTAAAAGGGGTTTCCCCTTCCTGTGGCTCAAGTTCCTTATCAACTACCTGCCCCAATTTTTCCAAAGAGGTAAGCACATCATAGAAAGATTCAAGCCCTAGAATCAACTTTTCCACAGAACCGATAACCAACAAGATTATAAGTTCCGCAGCCACAAATTGCCCGATGTTCATTTCTTGATTCAACACCAATAAACCTCCAATTAACAAGAGCCCGGCGGTTACCAATACCTTGAAACCGATCATCTGTATAAACTGGATTACCAACACCTTAAAATGACTTTCCCGTGCCGCCAAATAGTTCGATACCAAAGTGTCATTTTTATCGAGGGCATGACTCGTTTTACCCGACAACTTAAAACTTATAACCGAACGGGCAACTTCCTGTATCCAATGGGCTACAAGGTACTTATTCTTTGATTCGTCCAAGCTGGTATCTAAACCCCGTTGGGCGGTAAACTTAAAGAC
Organism: uncultured Flavobacteriaceae bacterium; assembly: GCA_938010765.1. Classification (GTDB taxonomy): domain Bacteria; phylum Bacteroidota; class Bacteroidia; order Flavobacteriales; family Flavobacteriaceae; genus Pelagihabitans. The sequence continues at coordinate 12,991 of CALLVX010000012.1, forward strand.
GATGTAAATGAGCAATAGCAAGAGAATACCATAAATGATAAAGAACGGATGATAAAAAGACAGTAGCAGCAACCCAAAAAGAATCTGAAGCAAGGCCGCCGGGAAGTCTACCAATATCTTGGCCAAGCCCTTCTGCACGGTCAATGTATCAAAAAAACGATTCGCCAACTCCGGAGGGTAGTAGTTGCGCAACTCGCTCATTCGTATTTTAGGAAAGCGATAGGCAAATTCAAAAGACGCCCTTGTAAATATTTTTTGTTGCAGGTTTTCTATAATTCTGAATTGCATTAATTGGAGGATCCCTACGAAAGCAACCCCAATGGTAACAAGTGTTACTAAAACTATCCAAGATGTGCTTACCTGCGCCCCTTGAATCAGGTTAATGATCGCTTGAATGCCTAGGGGAAGCGACAGATTTACCAAGCCGGCAAAAATTGCGTAATAAAAAACCTGAAAGACATCTTTTTTATCCAATTTTAAGAGACCTATCAGGCGTTGCCAAGTGGTAAGAACCGTTTTAGCCATGTGGTTTAAGATTTAATGAACTGAATGTTAACTGAATAAAATATTGAGTAGGGTCGCTGTTCTCCCGGCAGTCTGTAATAGAGGTGAAATGATCCTTTAAAAAATGTTGGTGCAAGGCACCTTCCAAAATAGTACTGGCCAAACTTGAGGGGTAGGTATACTTTGCATCGACCGCTTGGATCATTTCTCGAATGCGGGTGACCAAACGCTTGTATATAACAAAGTAGCCTTCTTTATTTTCATCATCTACTTCTTTGGTCAAATACGACTTCGAATACTCGTTGATAATTATCTTATTTAAGAGTATTTCATTGATATGGGAAAACGCAGAGTCTTCTTCAGTAGTGCGTGTCACAATTTCAATTGCCTTTCTCAATTTTTCAGAAGGATCGGCAATGCTGTTGGTCGCAAACACTAATTGGTATTCTAACCAACCCCAGTACCAAGAGGTCAAATACAACAACAACTTATGTTTGTTTTCAAAATAACGATAGATAGAACTTTCATTAGAACCGATACGGGTTCCCAACTTTTTAAAAGTGAAGCTTTCAAAACCCATTTCATTTATCATTATAATGGTCTCTTCTACGATTCGTTTTCCGAGCTTAGACGATTCTGGATTCTTTACGAAAATCTTCTCGTTAATTTTAATTTGCACCTGTTGTAATAGACGTTCCATTGGGTACTATTTAATATGATGGAACAAATATAATAGTAATACTATTATAATATAATAGTTTAACTAACAATTAACGTAAGTAATACTATTTTAACTATCCTTTCAGTATATATTCGCAAACAGTTAATTTAAAGATTGTAATTCCTTAATTGCACCGGTCGTACTTAAATCGTTCTTCCATAATTGATTTAAGGGAGCTACGTCCGGTGTTTTTTTAATTTCTTCCCACCGTTTTTTGAATGAGCGAAAGTTTGACCCGTTGGTCGAAGTTTACCCTATACTTTCCTATTTTTACCTATCTTTAAATTGACACTATTATCATGGAAAAACACAGATGTGGCTGGTGCAAGGGTGACAAACTTTATGAAGCTTATCATGATTTGGAATGGGGAGTTCCCGTGAAAGATGATGCTACCTTATTCGAGTTTCTTATACTAGAGACTTTTCAGGCTGGACTTAGTTGGATAACCATTCTTCGAAAACGGGAAAATTTCCGAAAGGCCTTCGATAATTTCGAATACAAAAAAATTGCGGCCTATAATCAAGCCAAAATTGACTCTTTATTACAGGATTCTGGCATTGTACGAAATAAATTAAAAGTAAATGCTACAGTGACCAATGCACAACAGTTTATGAAGGTGCAAGAGGAATTTGGTTCTTTCAGCGCCTATATTTGGGGTTTTGTTGATGGGGAAACTATTAAAAATGATTTTAAAAATTATAAGGATGCTCCTGCGAACACTCCTATTTCGGACGTCTTGAGCAAAGACCTAAAAAAGAGAGGGTTTAAATTTGTGGGAAGCACCGTCATATATGCACAAATGCAGGCTACAGGAATGGTAAATGACCATGAGGTAAGTTGCTTTCGATACAACGAGGTATAGCACCGAACCATGCCACCTAAACAGTTAAACACAAACGGATGAAACCACTATCCCAACTACTTATTCTCTCCTTCTTAATTCTTTGCCCCACCCTTTACGGCCAAATCAAATACGAACGGGAGCACCGTATCAAAAAATCGCAATTCCCAAATAAAGCATTGCATTATATTGGCGAAAAGCTCGAAGGGAGCAGAAAAATTCGATTCTACAAAGAAATTGATAGTTCTGTAGTGAGCTACGAGGCGAGATTTAAAAAAGATCGTCTTCGGTATAGTGTTCAATTCAATGAGCAAGGCGAGCTAGAAGATGTTGCGCTCCTCATAAAGCCTGTTGATATCCCTGAAGATACTTATAATGCCATTAATCAGTATCTGGGCGCCGAGTTTAATAAATATCGCATTCGAAGAATGCAACAACGCTATCCGGTTGTAACGGCAAATGCCGAAAAAACCATCAAAAACGCCTTTCAAAACCTACTCTTGCCGAGCATTAAGTATAAACTAACCGTCGCCGGGAGAAAAGATAAAAAACGCCAACAGTACAATGTACTTTTTGACGCTGAAGGAAATTTTGAAAACCTACGCAGGTCCCTACCGCCCAACTACGACCATGTGCTGTATTAAAAGTAGGGAGCAGTGCTATTAAGAATGCTGAAAAGGAGTTTTTAATAGCCCCGTTTTGACTAGGAACGAAGTACAGTATAATGCTCGAAAGGGTCATCTTTTTCTTGAGTTCAGTAATCCTATCACTTTAGAAATCGTATAAAGTCATCTCGCGTTATTTGTTCGGCCCCTAAACTGGCCAAATGTTCGGTGTGCACCTGGCAATCAATTAATTCATACTGCTTCTTTTCGAGCACTTCTACCATTTTTATGAATGCGAATTTCGAGGCGTTGGCCACATTGCTGAACATGCTTTCCCCACAAAAGACACGTCCTAAATCTACGCCGTACAGACCGCCTACCAGCACATCGCCTTCCCAAGCTTCATACGACTGCGCGAAGCCTTTTTCGTGCAAAACAAGATAGGCCTTTTTCATTTCTTCAGTAATCCACGTTCCTTGTTGCCCCACTCTTTTAACAGTAGCACATTGGTTCATCACCTCCTCAAAACGGGTATTCTTCCTAAGTGTAAATTGATTACTGCGCAGCACCTTACGCATGCTCTTGGAAATGTGAATTTTTTGCGGAAAAAGTACCATTCTCGGGTTAGGCGACCACCATAAAATCAAAGAATCTTCATTGAACCATGGGAATATGCCGCTTTGATAGGCCAATACCAAACGTTCGGGTGTTAAATCACCTCCCACGGCCAATAAACCTTCGGCATTCGCAGTTTCTACCGGGGGAAATTCTAACCGTTCGTCTAGAAAGAACAACGAACGCTGTCCTTGATCTTTTTTCAAACTTTCGCTTTTATTTAAAGGTAGGAAAATAGATTTAAAAAGATATCTCGCGCTACAATTCAAAAACGACAAATGTAGATACAAAGACCTACAATGCGCCCTAAGGATTTGGCGCTAGGCAAAAGAAATACCTTCAGAAAATTCTTCTAAAAAAAATCCCAAAAGGCCGCAGGGCCCATTGGGATCCGATACCATCTATCAATTCCGGTTTAGAACGGTAAATCGTCGTGATCTTCCTCATTTAGGCTCTCGGCAGGTTCAAATGCTTCTGCAGGTGGCACCGGAGGCATCCCTTCGGCCGCTTGCGCTGGTTGCAAGTTTTCAATTCTCCACCCTTGTATCGAGTTAAAATACTTTACTTCTCCCTGCGGATTCGTCCATTCACGACCCCGTATATTGATACTTATTTTTACCGCCTGCCCCACATTGAAATTGTTCAATAAATCGGTCTTGTCCTGCACAAACTCAACCATAATGTGCTGCGGGTATTGCTCGTCCGTTGTAACAACTACCTCCCTTTTTCTGAAACCGTTGCTGCCAAAAGTTTGGGTTTCCCCAATCATCTTTACTTTTCCTTCTACTTCCATGACTATGAATTATATGACTAAAATTTTGAACGATAAAAATAGCCTTATTCATAAAGGCAACCTAACAAAATTATTACAAGTTATTAAGGGTTGTTCTATCAATAATCTATTGATCCAAAGAACTTTTAAATCTACTTAAAAAGGCAATTAATTTACAGGAAAACCAAGAAGATAAGTTCCCATCTTTTTACCGTTCGCTTTTTTAGCGTGTCCTTTCTCCCATTTATATTCATCGCTTCCCAAGCCGGATAGCAATTCATCAATATCCTGAAAGGCATACATTCTGGGAAGGGAAGCTTGCCCATCCCAGGCATAGCAAATAGGAATAATGGGGATTAAATAGGTGAAGACCAATTGCCGCCAGGTCAAGGGGCGCACAAAGGGTGTCATCAATAAGGCCATGAGCATTACGATCAGCAACGATACGGGAAGCAAAAACCACCAAACCAGGAGGGGAATCTTATTTTCCGCCATTTCGTAGATAAGAATTGCCTGCTTATTTTCTTCGGCAGATGTCAGTATTTTACGCGCCACTTTGGGGGGCATATGGTGAAAACTGTTGACCATCGTTTTTAGACCCTTGGGCATTTGTGCAAAATTGGTTGCGTCTATAGCAGTTTCACTATAACGAATTTGATCCGAAGGATCTTGATTGAACTTTTGAATGAATGTTGCATTCGGATATAGGTCTGTCATCAGCAACTGTATGTCTTCCAACCTTTTCCGTTTACGCAACTTTGCCAAAACCTCGGGCATGGCCCCTCCCGAACCAGAACCGAGGTCCACAATGTGCTCTAATTTGTTTTCACGCAGTACCCCTTCGATCAAATCGGCCAGCACATCTGCTATCCCCATCAGTTTTTGAAGCACGACTATCAGATTGGTCATACAGGTTCTCAACCAGGTCGGGAACCAACTAAAATCTTCAAATTCGAAAAGCTGAACACGTTTCATTTCTATTAAATTCTAAAGTTTTTACATGGCCTATACCGGTAATCCTAAGTCATTCTACCAACAAAACCTTCCATGCACTAAGCATATCCTTTTCTTCCAGATATTTTTTGGCCAAGGTCTCTAATTCCTGTCGTTCACCACCGCTAATGATGGTACGTAGATGGCGGTTTGATCTAATAAAATCTTCCACCTCTATTTTGGTAGGTAGTTGTTCTACATTTCCCAACATGCCCAAATCGTTTCCGGTAAGTGTTTTACTTAACCGAATATGGGCCGGAATGGCGTCAATACCAATTCCCAAAGTAGAAAGTGGCTTGGGAACCTCGAACAATCCTTTACTTGCCCTACTGTACCAATTACCTCCCATACGGGCGACCAAGTCTATTTTTTCTTGATCAATACTGCCCTTCTCATCAAGAATTGTAGGGTCGATATGTATTTTTACAACCTCTGAAAAAATAAGATTTCCCGCGCCACCATCAGTACCCAATGCCTCAACCTTGGTAACTTTGCACTCAAACTGCACGGGCGACTCTCCCACACGAGGAGGTTTCACCAAATCGGAAGGCAGCATGGTGAGCCCGGCTTTTTTAAACTCGTTCTCCCCTTCCGGATACTCGGTACTTGCGAGCGACATTTGTTGTACGATCGCATAATTGACAATATTGATTACCACTTCCTTCGTGTGCAGCACGTTCTCCAAGGTATGTTTGGTCGTGTTGTCCCGCACCCTTCGCGCAGGAGAAAAAATTAGAATAGGCGGGTTCGCACTAAACACATTAAAAAAACTAAAAGGAGCAAGGTTGGGGCGGCCTTTTTCGTCTACGGTACTCGCAAAAGCGATAGGTCGCGGGCCTATTGCGCCTAAAAGATACCCATGTATCTTTGGTATAGCAAGTTCTTTTGGGTCAATTGATATCGTTTCTTTCATTCCCTATAAAGGTACAGAATTTGTCTTCTTTTTGGAAGTTTTGCCAGCCCGTATTCTTGTGTTGGGCATGCCCTTTGCAGGCCGGGCTATTCGCTCTTACGCCGCTTCCGCATAGTGCCATACAAATCCAAAAAATATATACGAGGTAACCGCTACTATCCCTCATGCATTTTTAGTTTAAAAAAAGTGTATCGTCTTTGAAAACCAAGGCCACACCATTTTAGGCCTTTTTACGTTATCTTTGAGAATACAGGCCCCAATGTACATTTGAACAGAAGATCAAGAACTATCTTTGGATGAATTTTAATCCTAAAAAAAAAGTTTCCAATATATTTTTGTTGATAGCATCCTTTGTTATCGTAAGCCTCATATTGTGGAACACTAATAGTTTTTTCAAAACATTTAAGGAAGAGGAACGGCATAAAATGGAGATTTGGGCAACCGCCCATTCCGAGCTTTCACAAGCCAGTCTAGAAGAAGATCCCGGAGATCTTCCCATCAAGGTTTTTCAAAACAATACCTCTACCCCCATGATATTGGTAAACCGTGATGGGTCTAGTAAAATTCATAACCTCCCGAAAGACAAAGCGGACGATAGTGACTTTATTCAACGCACCATTGCAAAATTCGAAAAGGAAAACCAACCTATTGTAATCGATTATCTAGGCGAAGAACTCGCTACCTTGTACTACGGCAATTCAGAAGTGCTCAACAAACTCAAGTACTACCCTCTGGCACTTTTATTGATTATTTTTCTCTTTGCCACTGTTATCTACTTCTTTTTTAGGACGTCTAAAGCTTCAGAGCAAAACAAACTTTGGGCAGGGATGGCCAAAGAAACGGCGCACCAGATAGGCACCCCACTGTCTTCTCTTTTGGGCTGGAACGAGTTGCTGAAGAGCGAGAACATCAATCCTGAAATCACCAAAGAAATAGAGAAAGATATTAGCCGTTTAGAAACAATTACCGAGCGTTTTTCAAAAATAGGATCCCTACCTACTTTAAATCGTCATGACATTGTTGTCGAAACCAAAAATGCCTTTGATTATTTGGAACTACGCAGCTCAAAATTGGTACAGTTCTCATTTCACTCGCAACTAGAAAACACCAGTGTTATGCTGAATCCTTCTTTGTACCAATGGACCATTGAAAACCTGGTAAAAAATGGTATTGATGCCATGCGGGGCAAAGGGAAAATAACCATCGAAATCGCAAAACACTCAAATTACGTACATATTATGGTTTCCGATAGTGGCCATGGTATTCCCAGAAGCAATTATCAAACCATTTTCAACCCTGGTGTCACTACAAAAAAACGTGGTTGGGGCCTTGGTCTTTCTCTTGTTAAGCGAATCGTAGAAGAGTATCACAAGGGAAAAGTGAAGGTGTTATCCTCGAGCAAACGGGGTACCATTATGCAAATAGCATTACAAGTAGTAGAATAGTTTAATTTTTAGCGATATCCTATAAAAATGGCTAAGGAGAAATTAGAAGTAATCAAGGAAGCAGAATTGCAAAATAATTGCCCGGAGTGTTTTAATAAGGAACTCAAACTTACCTTTTACCAAAAACACTTATATGGTAGTATGTATCATAAAACTACTGGTGAAATTACCAATCAAATCAAATGCAGCAAGTGTGGTTCGAGTATTTACCCCGCTAAATGGACCGACGATATCGAACGTATCTTTGACTATTATCAAAAAATGATTTCGCCAGAGAAAGCATCGATGAAGTTCACCAATTTATTCTATGCCGTTTTAGTACTATTCATAGTTTTGGTAGGGGTAGGCACCTATTTGTACGTGTCTGGCACTATACAATTTTAGTCCTTATCTTTTCGGCAATAGTTTCAAACTCTTCTTGTGAAAATGTTTTTTTTTGTTGAAAAGTGGCATCTTTCATTTCATTCAAAGGAATTAGGTGCACATGTACGTGTGGCACTTCTAGACCTATAACAGACATGCCTACCCTTTTACAGGGTATTGCCGCTTCCAAGGCAGCTCCAATCTTCCTAGAAAAAGCCATAAGACCCGTATAGGTGTGCTCATCGAGATCCAACAACCGATCCACTTCTTTTTTGGGAATACATAGCGTATGACCAGTTGCATTGGGGTTTATATCCAAAAAAGCAAAAAACTGCTCGTCCTCGGCAATTTTATAACAGGGAATTTCTCCTTGGATAATTTTGGTAAAAAGGGTGGCCATCTTGTTTGCTTTGCTAGAATTAAAAAACCCTACAGATTCAGTAGGATTAAATATAAAGAATAATATGGCTTTAGGCCCTAGTGATTTCTAAAATTTCAAATTTTAAGGTGCCGTTCGGAACGGTAATCTCGGCTATATCACCCACTACTTTCCCCAATAGCCCCCGTCCAATAGGAGAATTCACCGAAATTTTTCCTGTTTTCAGATCCGCTTCACTCTCTGCTACCAAGGTATAGCTCATCTCCATTTTATTGTTCAGGTTCTTTAACTTAACGGTCGAAAGCACCAATACCTTCGAAGTATCTAGCTGCGACTCATCTATGAGCCGTGCATTTGAAAGAGTCTCCTCCATTTTGGATATTTTTAGCTCTAAAAGCCCCTGCGCCTCTTTGGCCGCATCATATTCGGCATTCTCAGAAAGATCCCCTTTATCGCGCGCCTCGGCAATTGCCTGGGATGCCTTAGGGCGTTCAATGTCTCGTAAGTGGTTCAATTCGTCTTTCAGGTTTTTTAGTCCTTCAGCGGTATAGTAAGATACTTTACTCATATTCTCTTCGTTTAAACAAATAAAGCCGTGCCGTATTGCTCTTTTCTCGCAATTCGGAACAGGTTTAATAAGAAAATCCCCTACTGAGACAATGCGACGCATCATTTTTTAGAGAGGATTTAACGCAAATATACATAATTTTTACTCAATTTTGTTTGCATCCATTTAATTGAACAAAGCTATATGAGACGTTTTTGGGGCCTTCTTTTCATCTTAATTATTCTTTCCTGTGATAATGATCGTGGTATTCGAAATCCGAACCTGCAAGACCTTGGTTTTCGATTCGAGCTTAATCTGAATCTTCCACTATATATTCCGTTGACCAATCCGGGTAGTTCAGTATATGTGGGAGCTAATGGTGTTGGTAATAGAGGCGTTTTTGTAATTAATACGGGCTTTGATCTTTTTAGGGCGTTTGAGGCAAGTTGCCCCAATCACCCTCCCAACGATTGCTCAACCATGACCGCCGATGGGCAGATTGTCGTTTGCGCTTGTGAGGACTTCGAATATTTTTTGATAAACGGACTACAAAAATCTCCCCCCGACGACGGTCAGCGCTACTACAACATGTTAGAGTATCGGGCCGTATTTAATGGTGGGGTTGTAACGATTTCTAATTAGTTGCTTTTTTGGTTTTAAAAAGTCTGCTGAATTTATCAAATAACACTGGCATAAAATCTGCTTTTATAAACTCTAAAGAAGAAGCATCGAAGAAATCCGATACTCGACTGCGACCCATATATTTTTTCAGAAGAATCTTTAGTGCAGAAATGCCGTTCACAAAACGGCTTTCTGTAAACCCATCACAAGAAACAGTATGTCCTAAGGCGACCCTACAAGCAATATAGGGGAAATTGACACCTGCCACTAGTGAGGCCAAAGTACTCGCCCAAAAACGGCAGTTCATCTCGATTATTTTTATCTCGTCGTCGTCTTCATCATAGCGGAGGTCAAAATGAACGACCCCTGACCAATTAAGTTTTTTTACCGCCTTTGTTACCAACTCAAAGACTTCAGGTTGCTGCACAAAATCAATGTTTCCGGCGGGGGCAAATCCGTCTTTAGAAGTATTGCATCTTTTCTGTATGGTATACCCTAAAACAACACCATCTTGGGCGAGTACACTGCAGTCGATATCGTACCCCTTCAGATAGGACTGTATAATATAGCTCCCTTCTTTTCTGTCTTTTAAACCAAGCATTAATCGGTTCTTATTTTCAAAATAAGCAATTCCAACACCTCCACTGCCTTGTATGGGCTTAATTAAAACAGGGAACTGTAGCTCGGAAATCTTCGTTACGAATGAGTTGTTGTTCTCAAACAATAGCGTAGTTGGGCAAGGCAGTTGTTCCTTAACGGCCCATTCGGCCAACGTCCACTTATTTACAGCTTTGTCAAAAGTTTTTGTCTGTGGAATTGGGGCCAAAGCGGTATATCTTTCAAAGTGCAACCTATGCTCAGAAACCCAACGAACTGATGGCTCATCAACCGGTAATAGCACATCGATTTCTTCCTTTTGAAGCAGTTCTTCCAAAAATTTTACACGTTCCTCATTGCTTTGCGCAACACTATGTTTATGATACTTAGAAACATATTTCGAAAAACGAGCCCTTGGCCAGGAACAATTTGCAAGTAAATGTATCTGTATATTTGATTCTTTTGCCAAACATTGAATCACAGGAAGTGCAAATGGGCTTTCCCCATCGGGTATCAACACTGCGAAAGAGCGCAAAATTGCTGGCATCGATTAAAAATTTGTTAGGGGGGATGGTCTAAAGTAAGGTAATTTTTGCAATAAAATTCCAAAATATCGATACAATGTACCGTTTATGGGATGGTCTACCCAATTTTAAACAACTCATTTTAAGTCATCTGTAAAAATTTATTTTGAGAGAAAGCCACTCATTATACGAAGTGCAAGCCAACAAGATACCCCCTAAAATCAACGTAATACTTTACTTTGCTTCCCTTGATCAAACCAAGCTAATAAAGCCGTTTCAATACGGAAAAGTTGTTATTTTAGTTTTAAGCAGTTTCCAATATCTTATGCATGACCCAACTCGTATGTAATCCAGAACTCCCTAATGAGGGATGCACTGCTTTCCCCATAAAGTGATCTTTCATAGCGGCCACATGGTATTCCTGAATATGCTTTGGGTTTGGAATTTCTATACTTTTTATACCAAAAGTATTCTCAAGCACCAGAGGTTTTTCATGAAAAACACTAAAGCGAATTATGCCTTGGCTACCGATTATTTCAACACTATCCCTATGGTCATTTGCACCAAAATTCCAACTTCCCTCACCAGTTATTCCCTGCTTATGCAGCCAACAAGCGGTTACCGCATCTTTGGCCGAGTAGAGACCTTGTTGGTTTTGAGCAACCCCTTTTGCCGTAGTAATTTCACCTAACAAATGCACAAAAAGATCTAATCCGTGACTTGCCAGATCATCGAAATAGCCCCCTGGGGCAATAGCTGCATCGGTACGCCAGTTGTAAACACCACTTTTGTCTAGGTCAGAGGAGGGTTTGGCAAGGTGCCATCGAACGTGCCGAACCTTTCCTATTTGATCTGCCAACAACCACTGTCGCACTTGCTCAAATCTGGGTAATGTTCGGCGGTAATATGCAATAAATAAGGGAAGTTGTTTCTTTTTAAAACTTTCGTAGATTTCTAGGCTATCGTCATAGCAAGGTGCCATGGGTTTTTCAATGCAGCAAGGTTTTCCTGCTTGGGCCACCTTCAAGGCATAATATTTATGGGTATCGGGAGGTGTAGCAATATAGACCGCATCGATTTCTGGGTTGTTGATCAATTCATCAGCATCCGAGTAGTAGCGGTCGATTTTGTGTCGTTTCGCATAGTCGGCAGCAAGTTTTTTGGTTCGTCTCATTACGGCCACCAATTCAAAACCTGCCGTTTTTTGATACGCTGGGCCACTTTTTATCTCCGTGACCTTGCCACATCCAATAATTCCCCACCGAATGGTTCTATTTGTAACGTTCATACTACTTTTAATCCATTGTGATAAATAGCACAAGTTAAGAAAATAGTTTGCGTCGTGTGAAAGCTATTCATCAGAAGATCAATTTGCGGTTTTACTAGGCATTACAATGAAATAGGCCAAACTTCTTCTACCAATAGTCAATATTGGTTTGGCCCATGGAAAATAGAACATTCTTGAGATATTCAAAACACTAATTATTGCATTGCAATCGCTTCTGGCCTTTGCCAGCAACTCCTCATCGGAAGGAGAGCCTTCAAAAACCACCAGATGGGCGTTCGGTTCGATTTTCGTTTTGTTCCGAACCAGCGCGTGCACCATATGCCCATGGTCAAGGGCTTCTTTCAATACCCACTTTCCCGTCCTACCCGTGGCTCTCAAAAGTAAAATTGTTATATACTTATACTAGTTCTTTCCATCGGTCCGATTCAGCGAACTCTTTTATGATTTCGTTCCGTTTTTCAAGCAATGTTCGTATATACGCTTCTAGAAACCAACGATCTGCCAATTTCCCCAAAAGGCCAAAGGGTGATCTATATGAAAACGTATCGCACATTACCGTGTTGCCGTTTACTTCTTCAAAGAAATGCTCGTGTAAAAAACTTTCAAAGGCACCGGTCACCATTTCGTCGGCAAAGTAGCTAGGTCTTTCAAATCCTGTAATCTTAGAGGTCAAGGTTTGCCAAATTCCAAAATGTTTCGCGCGCCATGTAACCGTTTCGCCTAATTTAATGAGGCCGCTTGTAACTCCGGCGATGGCTTCTTCCTGGGTATGGGCCGTGGAAATTTTGTGCAAATCGATGCTTCGTGCCAAATCAAAGACCACATCGATCGGAGCGGAAATCTCGGTCTTTAATCTTAGTATAGGCATACGAAGTCGCTTTTAGAGGAGCTTTACTACCTCCTCATAACAAAAATGTCCTTTTTCGAGCTCTTTTTCGAACAACCAGTCTAAAAATTTAGTGACGCGTTCTTTTTCCATATGGCCCCAATTTTCTGAGTTGCCATAATAAGGCGATGTATACCGCTGGCTTTGCAACAGGTCTAAATCTTCCTCTTTTTCAGATACATGAGGTTGCAAAATTTCGACTGCTTTCAAGGGCTCGTCAACACAAAATAAAAATCCCTTTTTGGTCGCCTTTAAAAAATCGGCATAAAGTGCTCCGTCTTTTTCCACTGCCTGTTCACTGGCCATGATCACTGGAGAATATCCATAGGGAATTCCGTAATCGGCCATACGAAAGCTATTGAGACGAACCCCTTTATTTTCAGCGTGAATCCCTTCCCAATTCATAAATACCCAAGTAGCATCCGCAGCATTGTTTAAAAGGGTATCCCAAATACCCAATTTTTCAGGGTACAAAATAGAAAATACGCCCGTACCCCCATCATTTTTGATTATTTGCCGAACAATCTCATCCTCATAGCGCGCTTTGTAGGAAGCATACAAATGCCCATCCAAGTGTTTAGGAGAAGTGAATCCACTACTTTCCAAACACACGATTGCGCTTAAATCTTCTTGAAACAGCGTTGCCAAGGCCACGGCATCGAACGCTTTTTTTTTGGTACGGTAACTAAGAATGCTCTCGAACGGGCAAAGGGCAAGATCCGCTTCCCCCAATTCCACTTTTTTGGCGGGCGTCACCGCATAACCATCTGCTGCCGGAGTTTTAATGGTCACCTCTATGCCGAGTTCTTTGTAAAAACCCATTTCTTGTGCGACGAAAAAACCTGTATGGTTGGTATTGGCCGTCCAATCTAGCGCAATGCACATTTTTCTCATATCATTTATCCTTTAAAGCGTTTCAAACCAGACCTAAAATCGAATCGTAGCACCTAGTAAAAAATTTCGCCCGGCCTGGGGGTAGAAGCCCGCGCCTTCGATTGTTGTAACGATTCCGGGATTGCTAAAGTTATCATCGAAAGTAAAGAAGTAACCATCGGAAACGATGTCTTCGTTGGCCACATTATTGATCATCCCAGAAAATGTAATGCTGTCAACAAAGGCGTCTATGTTCCAAACATACTGCACGTTAAAATCTAACTGGGAATAGGCATCCAAGACGGATCCCTCCGAGTCAATATTACCCATATATTGCTTCCCTACATATTTGGAAAGAAAGGAAATCTGTAGCACGTCAATGGGAGTATAGGTAAACCAGTTGCCTACCACGAGATTCGGTGAAAAGGCAATATTCGTGTTGCCCAACTCCTGTAAGGTCCCATCTCGCTGAAATACGAAATCAATATTTTTATTGCTACTCAAAGCTACATTGGGGCGCCATTGAAACCGCTCATTAAATTTGATATTGGCATCTATTTCCAATCCCAAACGATAGCTATCTCCCACATTCTCGCGCAACGGAGCCCCAACATCGTTCAGCTCACCCGTAAGCACCAACTGATCTTTGTAACGCATGTAATAGGCATTGGTATTTACTTGTAGCTTGGGGGAAACATAGCGCCACCCAAGTTCAACATCTTGGAGTCGTTCCGGTTTTGGATTGCCATTTTCGTAGTCGTTTCGGTTCGGTTCCCGATTGGCAACGGCATAGCTCAGGTATAGGTTGTTATTTTTGTTTAGATCGTAGGTAACCCCCGCCTTGGGGTTGAAGAAATCAAAGGTATCATCGACCAAGCCCGTATCTTCGCCGTTTGCCTCATAGCCCACCGTTCGGTACTGTAGATCCCCAAATAGGCTCCATTGCCCTGTTAGCTGATAGTTGGCCTTGGCGTATATATTAAGATCCGTTTTTTTGGAATCATCATCGTAATAGCGGTCTCGAATATTATTGTTGCTGGTGAAGCGTGCCCAGATTATTTCTCCAAAATGTGCGCCTTCATATTGGTTCCACCCGCCGCCGAGAATCAGATTCAATTTTTCATCGCGGTAATTGGCAGAGAACACGGCGCCATAAAAATCATTGTCAAGCCAGCGGCGACGTATCAGATCGGTCGTATTTACTTCTTCGCCATCAACGGTCAAGGGCACAAAACCATAGGTTTCGAAGGAATCATCTTCTCTAAACTGCTCAAAATAGCCCCTTCCATGGGTATAGTGAAATGCAATGTTCGTGCTCCATTTATCCGCTATCTTTTCGTTCCAAAGTAGTTGCGCATGATCTTGCTTGTAATTATCCTCTTCCTTATCGTAGAACTGGGTAGTACCATTTTCATCGGCGTATTGCCCGGCTGGATTAAAGGTACGATTAGTGGCCAGAGTCGCCGCATCGATTCCGAACCACGATTGGTAGGTTATCTCGTGCCCCCCGAACAAAAGCGCCTTGATCAAGGTATTGTCATCCTTATATGCGCCCTGTAAAAAATAGGCGTCGAGTTCAGAAGACGCTCGATCCACATAGCCATCCGAGGTAATTCTTGACAAACGCCCCGAAATCTCAATATGCTCGTTTATGAGCCCAGTGCTGAACTTGAGGTTGTTGCGCAAGGTGTTGAAACTGCCCACCGAGGAAGAAATTTGCCCATATGCTTCTTCCGAAACGGCATCGGTCAAAATATTTAAACTGGCCCCAAAGGCTCCGGCGCCATTGGTAGAAGTTCCTACACCGCGTTGCAACTGCAAACTTTCTGTGGAAGAGGCAAAATCGGGCATATTCACCCAGAAAGTACCTTGTGATTCAGAATCGTTGTAGGGAATGCCATTGATGGTTACATTTACGCGAGTAGCATCGCTTCCTCGTACTCGAATGCCGGTATAACCAACCCCTGCTCCTGCATTGGAAGTGGTTACTACCGAAGGTAAAAAACTCATTAAGATAGGAATATCTTGCCCTAGGTTTCGGGAAGCGAATTCTTCTTTCTTCAAATTGGAAAACGTTACGGGCGATTCTTTGGTTACCCGAATAGCGGAAACAAACACTTCGTCGAGGACTACTTTCTTCCCCTCAAGTGAATCAATTGACTGTTGATTCTGACCCCTAAGCCCTATTGTAAGGCATAAAATGATGAATGCTGTAAAAATTGTTTTAATATGAGGCCTCTCATGAGTTTTTGAAGGCTGTCTATGTAAGAAATTTTTAAAAGAAAAAAAGGAACGTGCTAGTTTCATTCGTACGAACGATTAGTGACGAATAAAAGGGGTAATTATTCTAAATTTAACATGCTGTTTTAGTCCATACACGGACATACAAAATTCCAAATAATGACTTACGTCTTCCCTTGGCAGCATTACCCGCCCAGGTTCATTGGGTATAATCTCAGCCCGCTCGGAACGTATGGAAAAACAATATCCAGAACTAAGGCACCCCTTTGAGATACTGCAAATATAAGACGGCAAGTTGGCCTTGCATAAAAAAAAAGGAATTATTACAGTACGATTTATAATAGTTGCAAAATAGCCCCCCAAGAGTTTTTTCCTTGGTTGAACGTAAAAGGTGCTTCTTCCTATTAACTAAAAACAAAAAGAGCTGTTTGCACAGCCCTTTTCTACCCAACCTAATCAAACAATCGTTGTTACTGAAACAAGATCGCTGACGGTACTATAAATCTCGTATCGCTAAAATTTCATCTTTAGAGTTTGCTTTATTACTTACTTCTTCTTGTACTTGTTGCGTGTACATCAAATTCATCTCCAGCTCCTTCTTTTTCTCATGTTTCGATACAACCGCTGCAAGAACCCAAATAGAAACGGTAATCACTCCCATTGTTATTGACCTAGTTATTGGTTGCATCGCTGTATTTTGAAATTCGTTTTGTACTGCAAATCATTGTTGTATGATTACCCTTCTATTTACTAAGACCCCTTTATAGTAAAAAAGTCACTTTTTATTAAAAAAATAATTTTTAACAGCTGAAAACGGCAAGATGATAAACTGTATTGGGTATTTGTACGTACATATAAAATACTTATCCATAGAAAGAAATGGTATGAAAGAGTCAAAAAATAGATTTACTTTTAAAATCATCTTCAGCTATTTTTTGCTGGTCGTACTCTCATTGGTAGCAGGTTATTTTATATACTCGGAGTTTCGGGTATTCCTATACAACGATACGGCGGGGGAAACTGATTTAAAACTACTGAAGACAGGTTCACTGGTAACCGAACTTTACGAGGCGGAAAGCCTCTCTAAACAAGCGCTGCAGAATAAGGCGCAAGCGAACTTCAATGCGTATGCCGCCAAGATCGATACGATTTTAGTAGAAATTGACACTTTAAAACAAGTCTCTACCAATGCATATCAAAAAGGTCTGTTAGATAGTGTACAACTACTTTTACGACAAAAAGTAGCTAACAGCAATGACCTGCGAAATTTAAAGGTAAAAAACGAAGCTAATAGTTCGATTGACAAAGCCTTGAGGGAGCTTCGTAAAATGGAGTCCTCTTTTGGTAAATTAACGGCCTATGATATTCACCCCAATCCCGAAAGCCTTTCTTCTTACGAACGAAAGGTACTCGACGATTGGGTAAGTTATCTCAACAAAAATATTCCCTCGGATAGCTCTGATATTCCAGATTCTGAAAAAATAGACTCAATTTTAAATGCTTCGAAAGGTCTGTTGGTACAAGCCAAAAAGAGAGATGCCAAGACACAACGATTTCTTGCTCAAAAAGAAATACAAATCAATAAGAACGATTTAGAGCTCTCACAACAGCTACGCACTATAATCGCGGCGTTTGAACAGGAAGTAATTTTGAACTCGTACAATCAAAGTGTTAAAAAGCAATCGGCCTTGCGAAGAAGTATGCGTTTAGCAGGTTTTGCTGCGGGACTCGGGTTCTTGGTGGTTGCATTATTTTCCTTCCTTATCAATCGTGATTTTTGGAGAGTTCAGACCTATCGACTGAAGCTTGAAAAAGAAAAAAAATTCTCCGAATCACTACTAAAAAGTAGGGAACAGTTAATTTCAACGGTAAGTCATGACCTTCGCACTCCTTTGAATACCATTAACGGTTATACCGAATTGATGGAAAGCACCTCTCTAAGTGAAAAGCAACAACACTATCTCAAAAATGTGCGTTCTTCCTCTGAATATGTGGGAAATTTGGTCAACGACCTTTTGGATTTTTCAAAATTGGCGGCTGGTAAACTAAAAATTGAGAAAGTGCCTTTTATCACCTCCCATTTGGTACAAGAAACGGCTGAGAACCTTCAAACCATATATCATACCAAGAATATTAAACTCTATATAGAAATTGACCCTCAATTGAACCAAACTGTCTTAGGAGATCCTTTTCGTATTCGTCAAATATTGACCAATCTTATTGGAAATGCATTTAAGTTCACTGAAGAAGGTGCAATAAAAATAAGGGCGAAGGCAGTTGTTAAAGAAAAAATGATTTCTGCTCAAATCGAAGTAATTGATACTGGTATCGGTATTGCAAAGGACAAGCAACTACTTATTTTTAAAGAATTTACCCAAGCTGAGGATATTACTGAGAAAAAATTTGGTGGATATGGGTTGGGGCTTACGATTTCAAAAAAGCTTACAGAGTTGCTAAAAGGCACTCTTGGTTTAAAAAGTGAAGTGGGGAAAGGAAGTACTTTTCGTCTAGAGCTCCCATTTGAAATCACCGATGCAGTGGAAACCGCTCCGAAAGCCGCTCCCTATCTTGTGCCAAAATTGCGAATGCTTATTATAGACGATGATTCATCCTTATTGCGAATGCTTAAGGAGCTCACCGAAAGTATGGGGGTTACGGCACACATTTTTTCGAATTTCCTGCAGGTTGAAAAAGACTCACATTTGGCATATGACCTTGTACTTACCGATATTCAAATGCCCCAAATCACTGGTTTCGAAGTCCTAAAACGCCTGCAAGGTGGTCGCTACAAACACTACAAAGATCAACCTGTAATTGCTATGACCGGAAGAAAAGACCTGGGCGCCGATGCATATACATCCCTCGGGTTTGCCCAAGTCTTACAAAAACCTTTTTCAAAAGGGGAATTGGTGGGGATGTTCAAGCTTTTAGGAATCGCTACCCGAAACCTAACATTGGACGAAGCCCCTGCTAAGAAAGCGAAGGCCGCCAATGAAATTTATAATCTTACGATCATTCATTCCTTTTTAGGCAACAATTCTGATGCAATCGACGAAGTGCTTGAAACGTTTTTAGAAGATACCGCTTTAAATATGCAGTTGTTGAACGAAACCATTTCGGCAAGGGATTATCCCCAGATCAACAATGTAGCTCATCGGATGCTTCCAATGTTTCGGCAATTGAATGTTACTAGTTGTATCCCTGTTCTTGAAGAGTTCGAGCTTACAACACCTCAAAAAACACTCCCCCATCAATTAGACAAAGGTCTAATTGATTTAAAGAAAAGTACCAGAGTATTGGTAGCCGCATTGCAAGAAAAGCTAGCAGCTACAAGTCCAACTTATAATAACTGATTTTGTTATAGAGGGTCTTTCGGGTTACCTGTAATAATTTCGCAGCTTCCGATTTATTGTAATTGGTGCGTTTTAGCGCTTTAATAATACGGTCTTTCTCAAATTCGGATTTGGAAAAATTTGAGGCTACACTATTCTTTTCAATAGGCACGCGTACCTCTTGAGGCAATACCCCAATTTCTACTTCCTGACCCGTGGTAAGCAAGACCGATCGTTTGATAACATTCTGGAGTTCACGTAAATTACCAGGCCAGTTGTATTGCTTAAAGGCGTTCCAAACTTCTTTTGAAAACCGAACCACATTCCTATCAAGACTTGTATTGGCTTTGTGCAAAAAATGTTCAGCAAATAGCGCCAAATCTTCAAAACGATTTTGCAGCGACGGTATTTCTACGGAAAACTCATTAAGTCTATGAAACAGATCCTCTCGAAAAGTCCCTTTTTCTACAACTACGCCAAGGTCTTCATTGGTAGCGGTAATAATGCGCACGTCTACTTTTATTTCCTTATTACTACCTACTCTTTTGATTTTACGCTCTTGTAATGCCCGCAATAACTGTATTTGATTCTCATAAGAAAGGTTCCCCACTTCATCTAAAAAAAGTGTTCCTCCGTTGGCAGCTTCAAAATTGCCCATTTTATCCTCTACAGCTCCTGTAAAACTGCCCTTAACGTGACCAAAAAATTCACTGGTCGCCAGCTCTTTCGGGATAGCACCACAATCAACAGCTACGAAATTAAAACCGCTTCGCTTGCTATTGTCATGTATTGCCTTTGCCGTTACTTCTTTGCCAGTACCACTTTCCCCAGTTATAAGAACCGACATATCGGTAGGGGCCACCAACTTTATATATTCTTCCAGTTTCAACGAAGCTTCACTAGTACCCAAAACAATTGCATTCGCATCCGTTTTTTTGGATGGAATAATTTTTGTCGTTTCAGGAGCGATTACCGTTGTTTTATTCTCTAACAATTCCTCATTGGCTTCCAACGCATTTTCAATTACTTTCACAATCGCATCTGGCGTAAAAGGTTTCGAAATATAATCGTAAGCGCCATTTTTCATGGCATTTACTGCGGTACCCACCTCTGCATACCCTGTCATTAAGATTACCTGGGTCGCCGGGTTTATCTTCTTAAAATCGGAAAGTAAGGCAATCCCATCAGAATCTGGCAAGCGCAAATCGGTCAATACCACATCGAATTTAGTCTCTAAAAACTTTGTCCTAGCATCGGGTGCAGTAAAACTTGTTTGTACCTGAAAGTCATATTTGGTCAAGAACTTCTGCAACATTTGACAGAATGCGGCATCGTCCTCAATGATCAAGATGTTTGGCATAGTACGTACTTTGTGTAGGTATGTACGTAAAAATAGTGCCAGATAGTCGAGAGGCTGGTGAAATTATCAAATCATCAAAGGCTATTTAAAAGGGTATCCCCAACAAAATCAAGGACTTAAAAGCCAGAAAAAAACTACATTTTTAGAATAAAGAACCTTTTGGCAGCTTCAAAGAGTTAAAAAAGAGAACATAAGAACATCTTCAAAGTAAGTCTTGAGGCTCTTAAAAATAGAAAGGGGTCGTATAAATACGACCCCTTTCCGACCAAACCAACTTGATACAAAACAAATAACTCAAGTTATTACATTTCAATCCAGTTTCCGTTCTCATCGGCATACAAAGTTCCCGATGTCCCGTCTTCTAGAGAGACTTCTAATTTAAACTGCT
>CALLVX010000013.1 GCA_938010765.1 uncultured Flavobacteriaceae bacterium
CTTTTCCTATCATATTTTGCAAGGTTTATACATCAAGTTAACACTTTCCTTGCAATTTCCGCGCACCGAAAACAAGGTTTTATAGCAAATACAACATTGATTATCAATTAGTTAATATAATCGTAAGGAGCGACTAAATAAATTTACTTCTCATGTTTTTCCAACGCAACTTTCGAATAAATTTCCCTTCTTCTTCGGATACCAAAAAAGGACTTTGAGACCGCTCTGCTGTTAGGTAGCCTTCCATATTATCAAAGAACGCATTTCTTTTCCGCTGTTTCCATGCCATCTTTAACGATGCGATAAAGGTAATCCAATAACCATAGCGCATACCGTACATTGCCTTGCCCTGTAATAACTTTGCCTTTTGATTATAGGCATTCCCGACTGGGCGAAGGTGTTTTACCTTTAGACTTTCATCGGTGTAGATCTCATAGTGGTGGTAGCGTGCCAATAACTCATCTACAGTATCCCATCCCATAGCACTTTTAAGGCCGCCAATCGCTCTAAAACAGCTTTTAGAGTATGCTTTGAAAGCCCCACGTACATGGTCATTGTTCATAGGGTGGTTACGGTGCCAAATCCCTTCCTTGTCCTGTTCATATGCAAAACCGCCTGCGACACCTACATTTGGGTTGCCCTTAAAGATGTAGGCTATTTTTTCCAAGTAGTTGGTCGGAAGTAAAATATCTGCATCAAGTTTTAGTAGTATATCATAGTCGTCATCCAGGGTTTTCAACCCTTTTTTAAATGCATTTACCACTTTACTGCCCGGCATATGCTCGGTAGAGGAGGTGGTGTTCAATTTTTGAAATAGTGAATGGTTTTGGACATAGGAATCTATAATGCCTTCAGTGCCATCGGTCGAATGATCGTTTACAACGACTACTTTGGTAGGTGCTAAAGTTTGCTTCAAAATAGTGTTCAGCGTAGCTGCCAAGAAAGCTTCTTCGTTATGGGAAGGTATAATGATATAAATATTCAAAACGATACTTTTTAAACTACAAATGGGGCGATTAATTTCACCTTTGATTTCGGTACGAAGAAACAATTTCGAATGCCGTCATCTTCGGTTCGTTGTATAGAAACGGATTTTTTAAGCCCTTGTTTTGTATGTTGGTAAAAATCGTAGTCCAATTCGTTGAAAAAACCTTCTAATTCGCCCTCGATCGTATTGAACAAGGTTTCGCAAATAACAATGGGTTGGTGCTTTTTTATGACCTCGCGACCCGATAGGAGAATCTCGAACTCTGTCCCTTCCGTATCAATTTTGATTAAATCTATCTGTGTTATTTGAGTACCTGCCACGTACCTTTCAAGCGTTGTAGCGTTTACCGTATTTTTTACAAAGTTCCGCGAAGTTTTTTTGGTTCCTGCATTCCCCTCACCGGCAAGGTTGTATTTTAAATAACGGTACTTGACATTTTCAACCTCATAGAAATCAATTGAACCGATTTCATTGGAAAGGGCCACATCGACGGCCATAATTTGCTGGTCAAAACCGTTCAGCAGAATGTTCTGATTTAAAAAGTACTTGGGACCTAGGGCAGGCTCAAATGCGTAAGCGGTAAGTTTAGGATTGGCTTTCGCCGCCAAAAGGGAGTAGTATCCTATATTCGATCCAATATCTAAAAAAGTAAGTACATTTTTAGAGAGCGATTCGAAAATTGCGGAGTACTCAAAACTTTTATACCCATTCCAGTACAATAGTTGGGTCAGGTAGCTTGTTTGATTGGTGGCCATTTGAATTACACCTGAGTCTGTATCAAGGGTGATGGTGCCCGATGGTGGAATTTTAAGACCACTTGGTAATATGGGAGAAAAAAAACGGTTGAAGCTTCTTAGTACCCTATTTAAATGTTTCTGATAAATGAATTGATAAACGAATTGATAAACGAATTGAGGTATGGGCATGTGCACTTGGATTATCCAACTGTAAAGATCATGAATTCTTGCATAATAATCGAAAAAAACCATCGAAGGTCCCAGGCTTGTATTAGAACTTCATACATTCAATCGAACGCAATGGGGTATTTGGGACAGTAAAATGGTGTTTTCAAACGGTATAAACAATCGCATTAATGTTCATGCCGCCCCCTACACTGGCAAAGAGTACGGTGTCTCCTTTTTCAATTTGATGTCCTGAAATTTTACCCGAACGAACCATATCGTAAAGTGTAGGAATGGTTGCTACCGAACTGTTTCCCATTTCATGAATGTTCATTGGCATAATAGAATCGGGTACCGACAAATTGTAGAGTTCATAGAAATTTCGGACAATGGCAGCATCCATTTTTTCATTGGCTTGGTGAATGAATATCTTTTTTATGGCACCGATAGGAATGCCGCTTTCGTCAAGACAGGTTTTCATAGCTTGAGGCACATGGGTAACGGCAAATTCATAAATCTTACGCCCATACATTTTGATGTATTTTGTATCTTTTTCGGAAGATCGGTACGATTTGCCATAAAATAAAAAGTGGGCTTCCTCATAAGCAAAGGTCGCAGAGGCATGTGACCGTATTTCTCCTCCATTTTGCGTAGCTTCGATAATGGCGGCACCGGCACCGTCGGAATAGATCATCGAATCCCTGTCGTGAGGATCTACAACGCGAGAAAGTGTTTCTGCACCTATGACCAAACACTTTTTAGCAATACCACTTTTTATAAAGGCATTAGCCTGAATGACCCCTTCTACCCAGCCAGGGCAACCGAAAATTAGGTCGTAAGACACACACTTATGATTTTTGATGCGTAATAGATTTTTAACACGAGAAGCCAAGCTTGGAAGCATATCTGATTGCGCTTGGCCATGCGCCACATCACCAAAATTATGCGCCAAAATAATATAATCGATACTTTCTTTGTCTATTTCTGCATCTTCGATGGCCTTCTGGGCTGCCAAAAAGGCTATGTCGGAGGCGTTCAGCTTATTTTCTGCATACCGTCTCTCGCCAATTCCGGTAATTGCTTTGAACTTTTGAATGATAACACCGTTGGCATGTTTAAAGGGAGTGCCATCCGAATTTAAAAATTCATGGTCTTCGAAATCGGTATTCGGAATGGCTAGCGCGGGAATATAACATCCTGTGCCTGTGATTGCTGCCTTCATGTGCAAAGGGGTGTTTGGTAGGTTAAAAATAACCTGTAAAATGCACTATACTATGCATGCATAATAAATAATTACGATGTCCAGGCTGTAGGGAAAATGACTTTGAAAAACGGGAAAAGGCCTTCCCAATAACCGCGAAGGCCTTTATAGTATATGTTTGAACGTTTTCTTATGCCTCTGCATACGCTTCAATAGGAGTGCAAGTGCAGATTAAATTACGATCGCCATAGGCGTCATCAACACGTCTTACCGACGGCCAAAACTTATTTTCACTCACGAATGGCAAAGGAAAGGCGGCCTTTTCCCTGCTATATGGAAAAAGCCATTCATCGTTTGTAGTCATCGCCAGGGTATGTGGCGCATTTTTTAGTACGTTATTCGAATCTTCAGCTTTTACCGCATCTATCTCATCTCGAATGGCAATCATGGCGTCGCAAAAGCGATCAAGTTCTGCTAGATTTTCACTTTCTGTCGGTTCGATCATTACGGTACCCGCTACAGGAAAGGAGACGGTTGGGGCATGAAACCCATAATCCATTAAACGTTTTGCGATATCGGTAACCTCAATACCATGCTGTTTAAAGGGTCTGCAATCCAATATCATTTCATGCGCTGCCCTACCTTTTTCACCGGTATAGAGTACCTCGTATTTTCCATTGAGGCGATGTTTGATATAGTTAGCGTTTAGAATCGCAATTTCTGTTGAATGTCGTAAACCATCCTCTCCCAACATTTTGATATATCCGTATGATATCAAACAGGCCAAAGAACTACCCCATGGTGCTGCTGAAATTGCCGAAATTGCATGTTCTCCGCCGGTTTCTACTACTGGGTTGCCCGGCAAGAAGGGCACCAATTGTTCGGCAACGCAGATCGGGCCAACACCTGGGCCACCACCACCATGCGGTATGGCGAAAGTTTTGTGTAGGTTTAAATGACATACGTCGGCACCAATGGTCGCAGGATTCGTAAGACCTACTTGGGCATTCATATTGGCACCATCCATATACACCTGTCCACCATGGTCGTGAATGAGTTGGGTTATCTGTTTAATAGAAGATTCAAATACCCCATGTGTAGAAGGGTAGGTGACCATTAAGGCGGCCAAATTTTCTGAATTGACCAGCACCTTCTCCGTAAGGTCTACCACGTCAATATTACCAAAATGGTCGGTTTTGGTAACTACGACCTTCATTCCTGCCATCACGGCAGAGGCAGGGTTGGTGCCATGCGCCGAAGCAGGGATGATACAGATGTTTCGATGGGCCTCGTTACGCGACTGGTGATATGCCCTTATTACCATAAGGCCTGCGAACTCTCCTTGAGCTCCTGAATTCGGCTGCAACGAAGTCCCCGCGAAACCAGTAATTTCAGTAAGGTCCTTTTCAAGACTTTTAAGCATGAGTTGATATCCTTCTGCTTGTTGGATTGGTACAAAAGGGTGAATATTTCCCCATTGTGAAGAACTAAGTGGTAACATTTCGCTTGCGGCATTCAGCTTCATGGTGCAACTCCCCAAAGAGATCATTGAATGATTCAATGCTAAATCTTTTCGTTCTAACTTTTTGATATAACGCATCAGTTCAGTCTCAGAATGGTAGCTGTTAAATACATCGTTTTCCAAAAAGGAAGCCGTACGCTTCACACTTTTCGGCAAAACGTTTCCTTTCATTAGGCGTTCAATTTTCAAAGTCTCCTTCCCAATGACTTGAGCAAAAACGGCAATTACCTTTTGAACATCTTTCAATGATGTAGCCTCGTTGACGGCAATGGAAATTGTTTCATCATCGATATATAAGAAATTCAATCCGTTTTTTTCCGCAATGGGTCTTACCGATTTTGAAGATGCTTTTACAACGATGGTGTCAAAGTAAGCGGTGTTTAGCTGATACAATCCCATTTTCTCCAAACCTTCGGTTAAGGTGCAAGCTGTTGAATGTACTTTTTCTGCAATATAGGTGAGTCCTTTCGGCCCATGATAAACTGCGTACATACCGGCCATTACGGCTAGCAATACCTGCGCTGTACAAATATTCGAAGTAGCCTTGTCTCTCTTAATATGTTGCTCCCGTGTTTGTAAGGCCATTCGCAGGGCCCGGTTACCATCGGTATCTTTAGTGACTCCAATAATCCTACCGGGGATATTTCTTTTATACGCTTCTTTTGTAGCAAAGAACGCTGCATGAGGGCCGCCATACCCCAAGGGAATCCCGAAACGCTGTGTGGTTCCCACAACAACATCAACCCCAAACTCACCGGGAGGGGTCAATAACACTAAACTAAGAATATCGGCCGCAACGGCTACTTTGATATCGTTTTCTTTCGCTTTGGCTACAAATGCTGCGTAGTCATGTACCTGGCCATATTTACCAGGATATTGCAGCAGTGCTCCATAGAAATCGGCGGTAAAATCAAAATCTTTATGGTTCCCGATTACCAAATCGATGCCTAAAGGAGTCGCTCTGGTCTGCAAGAGTGACAAGGTTTGTGGTAGAATTTCCTCGGAAACAAAGAACTTGAGTACCCCACTTTTCTTTTGTGCGCGGTCACGAACATCGAAAAGCATCGTCATAGCCTCGGCCGCTGCCGTACTTTCATCTAACAAAGATGCGTTCGCAAGTTCCATTCCGGTCAAATCGGTCACAACGGTCTGAAAATTTAAAAGTGCTTCCAATCTACCCTGTGCTATTTCGGCCTGATAGGGGGTATAGGCGGTATACCACCCGGGGTTCTCAAGAATATTTCTTTTGATGACCGAAGGGGTAAGACTTTCATGGTAACCAAGGCCGATATAGCTCTTAAAAACCGTATTTTTTTCAGAGAGCTCTTGAATGTGCGAGAGAAACTCGTGTTCGCTCATCGGAGAGTCTAAGGCTAGCGGCTCTTTTAACCGAATATCATCGGGAATAGTTTCATGAATAAGCTGTTCCAAATTGTCGACCTCAATGGTCTTGAGCATATGTTGATAGTCCTCGGTCCTTACGCCGATATGGCGCGATGCAAACACGTCCGTTTTCATAATGTCTTATTCGAATTAGTTGTGCAAAATTAACTATTAATTACCTGAAATTATTCGGTTTATCGATGAACTGCACTAAAGTTTTTAACCAAAACAAAGGGTTATAAACAGTTTGGCTACTTTTGTTCAATGAGGTGGTCGAAGCGCGTTTTTGATTTTTACTTGGATGCTAGTATACATGTTGCCCTCGCCGTCTTTTCTTTGGTAGCATGTACCTCGGTAAACTTAAACATTCCCTGGAATTCGCACCTGGCATTTTTCCTCTTTTTCGGATCAATAAGTTGTTATAATTTCATTAAATATGGAGTGGAGGCCGAAAAATATATAAAAGTCGCAAACAGTTATCACAAGGGGATTCAGATTTTTAGTATTCTTTGCTTGATCGGGGCCGTTTATCATGCCGCTTACTTAGAGGTAATGATCGGTTGGGGTGTAGTTGGATTACTGTTGCTTACGGGCTTGTACGCATTGCCCGTTTTGCCAGGGGCAAAGAATTTACGGAGTTTGGGTGCACTTAAAATATTTCTTGTGGCCGCGGTATGGTCGGGAGCTACTGTTTTGCTGCCTGTTGTGAGTGCTAAAACCCCATGGTCTTGGGATGTTGGGTTAGAAACGGTTCAGCGGTTTGTGTTGGTATTGGCACTGTTAGTGCCTTTTGAAATCCGTGATCTTAGCTATGATAGCCCGGCCTTACAAACGCTGCCACAGCGGTTTGGAGTAACTTGGATGAAGTCTTTCGGCCTTATTTTAGTAGCATTGTTTTTACTGCTTCCTTTTTTTAAGGATACGGTAGCTATTCATAACTTGGGCATAAATGCGCTAATAGCGGCCTTCTTTGGTTTTTTAGTGTGGCGGACCAAAGAAAAACAAGATACCTACTACGCGTCATTTTGGGTAGAAAGCATTCCTATTATGTGGTGGTTGCTGTTGTATTTCTCTGGAAGTCGAATCTAAACTTTATCCTGAAGTTCCTGCTTCATTCTAACTTTGTCCGATTCCGAAAGGCCATTAAGATTTGCCTTTTCGCATATAGAAGTCAGTTCCGTATTTTTTTTGGTAAAGGCAGAACAAGTCTTACACATTAGTAGATGAAACTTAAGCTTCAGCTTTTCCATGAAAGTAGATTCCCTATACTGGGTCTTGTTGCAAATTATTGCTGCTTTTTCGCAAGAAATCATATGTTGAACCAATTTTGGTTAAGGCAGCCCATGAGCGCAGTCCGCGCCCTATGAATCATTACCCACAAATTTGACGGGTTAATGTTTAACTCCTTACAAATATCTTCGGTACTTATTCCCTGAATAGTTTTCATATTAAAAACCAGGGCCTGTTTTTTAGGTAATTTACTAATGCAATCAAAAATTGCAGAGCCCAATTCTTCATTTTCAATGGCGTCGTTTTCCAGGGTGCTGAAGGGGTCTGCCACCCGTTCTTCTATCCAATCACCTTCAGAATCGCTGCTGCTGCTGCTGTAGCTCATTCGAACTTCTGCCTTTCCTTTTTTTGAATTGATTTTCCTGTAGTAATCAATTACTTTTCGCTTTAGAATAGCGATTAGCCAAGTGCGTTCAGCTGCATCTCCTTTATAATTTTTTGCAGAATTTAATCCAGCAAAAAAGGTCTCTTGAACTAGGTCTTTTGCTATTTCGGCATCACTTACACGGCCCACGGCATAATTGAAAAGATAATCGGCATAATTGTCGACCCAATTATCGGGATGTAGTTTGTGTGCTACCATACTGTTTTTTAGAAGTGTCAAAAGTAATAGAATTTTAGTGAATATTCTTAATTTTGAATCAAACACAAGACATGAAATTACATTACATCTTGTTTGTACTGTTTCTTGGGAACTTCGGTTTTAGCCAAAGTACGGAAAAACCCATCACAGAAGTTTCACAAAAAGAACTCGAAAGTGTTGTTTTAATAGATGTGCGTACACCGGCCGAATATGATCGGGGCCATATAGAGGGTGCTTTGAATATCAATTGGTTTGATGAAATTTTTGCAGATCAGTTTAAGGAAATTGCCAAGGATGAAACCATTTTCGTGTATTGTAAAGTTGGCGGACGTAGTGCAAAAGCTCAAAAGAAGCTCTTCGAAATGGGATATGAACATGTAGTGAACCTAGCGGGAGGTTATGATGCTTACCTCATTGGAAAAAAGTAACAAGAATGCAATTTTGTACGCACGCATTATTTGTCGGTAGCGCTTAGAGCTTTTCCCAGCCCTGCATGCATATATTCGAAGCCCGCATCTATTAGTTTAACTGGTACTAC
Organism: uncultured Flavobacteriaceae bacterium; assembly: GCA_938010765.1. Taxonomy (GTDB): domain Bacteria; phylum Bacteroidota; class Bacteroidia; order Flavobacteriales; family Flavobacteriaceae; genus Pelagihabitans. The sequence continues at coordinate 8,408 of CALLVX010000013.1, forward strand.
GTTTCTGCTTTTTAGAAGCAATTCTGTTTCTGTTCGGACAATTCTTGCGCCTATTTCTAGCAGTATCCTCGACAAAGGAACCCCAAAGGGAATCCCAATACTTTTTCGAACCATTTTCATTAGGGCGGCGTTCGTGGTTGGTCTGGGCGCTACAATGTTTACAGGGCCTTTGAGCTTGGTTTGCTTTATGATAAATTCAATACTTCTAACAAAATCTGTTAAGTGAATCCAACTAAATTTTTGATTTCCAGAGCCCTGTTTACCTCCGAACCCCATCTTTGCAATGTTCTTGATAGGGCCTAGGGCACCACCTCCTTCCCCAAGTACAATGCTCGTTCGCATGGCTATTTTTCTAGTTAGAGGGGTTGCGACCGAAAAAAAAGCATTTTCCCAAGCAAGCGCAACCTCCACCGAGAACCCACTTCCAATTTCTCCTGAAAATTCATCCATTTCCTTGTTTAGTGAATGCCTGTAGATAGTAGCGGTAGAGGAGTTGAGCCAGACCTTCGGGCCATTTTTTGCTTGTTGAACCGCTTTTCCAAGGATGACTGTAGCGTTGACCCTAGAGTCTCGTATGATTTGCTTGTTTACCGGGGTGTACCTGCAATCTACGGAACGCCCCGTCATATTGATCAATACATCACAATGGTTTAGTTGGCCTGCCCAGCGCCCTAAGGTTTTAGCGTCCCAATTGCTGTAGGTGATAGAACCTTTCTGTTGTGATTTGCCGCGGGTCAACACTACTATTTCTTTAAATTGGGTTCGGAAATGTTCGATGCAGGCTTTGCCTAAAAACCCAGTTCCCCCAGCTATTACTAGTTTTTCCATGGATTTTTATTTTTTACAAGTAATGATGTAATACCCAAAACTTTTCATGTGCAAACCAGATAAAAGAGCATAAAAAGAACCTTTTAAATTGTGCAAACTTTCCTTTTTGAGAGTGCCATAACCCCGTATTTTTTTAAGAATGAATCCGACAATAGCGAAAGGTACATGGAGTACCGAAGGAGCAACATGAAAAGAGATATCTTCGACATTAACTTCAGTGAACCCAACTTCTTTAAGTTCTGAGACCACCTGATGTATAGTGCCCAATCTTTCAAGACTCCAGTGGGCGCATAGTTTTTCGTACGATAGTTTGCCCCCATAGCATAGTTTTTCTGGATCTTTTTTTAAAAAAGCATCTGCAATTATTAACGAACCACCTGGTTTAAGTATTCGAAAAGCTTCTTTAAACGATTGGTTGCTATGGCCCGAATGACAGAAGCTCTCAATGGCGATGGCACCATCAAAACTATCGGAGGAAAAAGAGGTATTGTTGAAATTTCCTCGGAGAATGGTCCCTTTTAGATTTTTTAAGCGTTTGTTGCCCTCTGTTAATTGGAATTCAGAAAGGGTTATCCCGAAGGCAGAAAGTCCCTTAGTGCGTTTCAAAGCATACCGCATGGTACCTCCCATGCCACAACCAAGATCGGCCAATAATCCTTTTTGTAAAGGTAGCTTCAATCGGTTTAAAACCTGTCGGTTCATTTCGTTCAACATGCTGTCTCTTTTGAAAAGATTGGTTTTCCAAGGAGAAAAATAACCGAAGTGCATATTGAAGTCTTTGCTCCAAAAGGCATAGTCTTCAGTGGCTTCGTTGTAAAAATTGCTGATATCCAAGAAATTTTGTGAGACTTGTTCTATATGGTCAACCGTAGAATAGAATGTACTAGTTTTCATGATGTTTGCTTTAGAGATTAAAATAAAGAATACAGTTTACTGCGAATAGCCATGCATAAACGACTGTGAATAATGTAAAGAGGATATTCATGCAGTAACTACCAATCTTAAAAATGGTTTCCTGAGGAATCTCGTACATAGGATAATAGGCGATTTGGGTAACTACTTTCCCGATCCAATAGATGGCGATCAGTCCAGATAATGCCAGTGCGAGCCGAGTGCCATTTTGGAGGTCGTTGGTTAATAGGATGGCAATTAGACCGAATGAAAAGTTTAGTCCCTGTATGTAGCGGCCGTAGGTTTTGGCAATCTCTTGATTCAATGGTTTTAATTGCTTTACATCGGTATACCAGTCAAACACGCGGTGGCGGATGTATGGGTAGATCATGGCGGTAAACATCTGTCCGATGCCTCCGACAATAATAAGCCAATTTGGAACTGGATAATTCATATTCTTTAAGTTTTAAACTTTCAGAAAAAATTGAAAGTCTGAATTAAATTTTTTTATTTGAACATTTTCAACACCGACTTTGTCAACCAGTTTTGTTTTTGGTGCACGATTTTCTCTAGAATGCTATCTGCAGTTTCGGCCAAATCGTGTAATGCCTTGGTTTGTCTGATGAGTTCTTGTGTGTTTTCGCTTCCATCATCTTTAATACTGCTGATTTCCTCCAAGGTTCTAATGACTGGTTTTATCTCCCTTCTGCTACGCTCTTTTGCAATAATACGAGCCAGTTCTTGTACATCTTTTTCGGTTGAGAAATACTCTTTTCGTTCTCCCGGTACTAGTTCTTTGGTCACGATACCCCAGTCGATCAATTGCCGTACGTTCATACTGGTATTGCCTCGTGATATCTTGAGTTCCTCCATGATCTCTTCTGTGGTCAAAGGTTTGGTCGATACAAAAAGCAATGCCTGAATCTGCGCCATGGCCTTGTTGATCCCCCAAAGGGAGCCTAGACTTCCCCAGGTGCTGATAAATTTTTCTTTTGCTTCTTGGTATTGCATAGTGCAAATATATAAATATTATTAAACTTTCAATATTTTTTGAAAGTTTAATAATATATTTTCGATGAACTGCACCCTAATACGTCTTGCCGTTGTACTTCCACAGGCACCCTGGCAACCGGCCAAACAATATTATAATAACATTTTAGTTCTTTTATAGTACTTGTCGTAGGAGAGGAATACCCCTTAACCGACAAAACCCCTGAAAACGGTGATAGCTGAAAAACCTACCTACTGTAACTTGCACCATATAGTTAAAGCATACCATGGCAAACCCATTTAAGAAAATTGTGAAGAATTCTAAGGAGCATAAAAGTACATTATATGCTTCCGAGGAAGGGAAAGAGGCCAAGGTGTATACCAAACAATGCAACAGCTGTGGTGCGCCAAGACCTACAAAATCGAATCTCACAAAATGCAGTTATTGTAAAACTCCTTTTATGCAAATAGATACGATTATAAACTCAGATACTTAAAATGGCAACAGAACAAGAATTGATAAATCGTTGGGATTCTTTTTTAGGAAAGATTACAGCTCGCTTTCACGAATCGTTGTCACATGCCCAAGAGGCCTGTGTTGAACAATTAATAGAGACGGATTATGAATACGAAACCGTTTTCATTGCATGGCAAGGCATGAAAGCCCAAATTAGGGAGCTGATAGCTAAGATAGACAGTACCTGGAGTGAAAAAGTTGAACCAGAAATGAGGGCAATTGGCGATTTTTGGACAGACCATCACCACAAGGGATCGGAGTTGAGCGATAAACTGGAGGAAGCCTTAGGCGCTTTTGAGCGTATGCTAGAAGGCAAACTGTCTCAACAGTTTTATGACCATACCATCCGGTTGGCGGAGAAGAAACACAAATGCACTCAATGCGATGCAGGCATTGTACTGAAAAAAGACATCTTTCGAGCGCAGTACATTACCTGTACTTACTGCAACACGGTCAATACCATTGAGCCCGAAGCGGCGTTTATGAAAATAGGGTGGGGGGTTGTAGATAATATAGCCAAGGTAAAGGCGCAGACCGAATATGACCGTTTGCTCCAAACTGAAGAAGCCTTGCGTTCGCAGCGAAAACCGATAGCCGAATCGTATTGGCAAGCCTATGAATCTGCCTATTTTAACTATTGGGAACGTTTTTTCGAAGAAAGGAACCTATTGAATTCAGAGTCGATCAAACGATTGGAAGCCGATAGAGAACGTAAACGAACAGAATTTGAAAAGTATAAAAAAATACAAACATCTTAAAACCTAGAAAAATATGGAAGCTATTAATGGAGTGACATTTGAAGATTGGGGCGCCGCCTGTGGTAACATCGCCCAAGGGATGTCAGCAGAGGAAGTATGCAGTATATTGGGAATTGAACTCCCGGTATGGCAACAAACAAACGAAGCTTGGGGAGGCAAATTGGGAGATTTAATGGCCCAAGACATGAACCTTGCAACTACCTACTCAGGATATTTTACAAACCCAAAAGTTGGCAAATTCGCAGGTGCCGGAGGTGCATCTCCCTTGGAAGGCTTATTGGCTAAAGTACCGGATTATGATGCATATCAAAAAATATTTTGGCACCAATCAATTGCCTCCGAACAGGGAATCGATGCCAATACCATTATACAGGAGTATGGTTTTAACTTGCATGATTGGAGCCAGGTTAGCATGCATTATATGAACTGGTTCAATAGTTATGTGCTACATGGAAATCCCGATTATGAGAAGAATTATAGGGAAACTTCTGCGATTATGGATAAATGGCAAAAGCACTGGAAAGACCATTATAAAAATGATGCGGTAGACCTAGGCGGTGATATTGACTTTTAAGGGTTGCTACAGCATTATTTTTCATGAAAATTACCGCGCAATTAGACTACAAGAGTTATTCGAAACTAATGGCCAGTCAGTTTTATAAAAAGTTTTTGGTCATCTGTACCATCATTTTCGGTGTTTTATGTCTGTTAATTACCGTGGTTGGAATCGTGTATTTAGAGTTCGGATTAGCACATATTTTGAACTATGGCCTTAGTGGTCTTCTGGTTTTGTTGATGCCATATGTGGCCGTGAAACTAAAGTCAAGAAGAGGCTTTGATTCAAATAAGATGATGCAGGAGCAGATCATTTATGAATTTACCAGCGATACGATTATCATGACCGGAGCGACATTTAAATCAGAAATGGAGTGGTCGAAAGTACATAAAGTAAAGGAGCTCAAAGATTGGTTTTTGATTTATCAAAGCAAGCATTTGATGAATATCATACCTAAAAAAGACCTGGATGAAAAAGTACCCGAATTTATAAACTTGATCACATCTCAAAAAGGACTAATATACCGTTTGTTGAAAAAATGAGATCGTAGTGTGTTTTTTTAAAATTAAAAAATAAAGTATGGATATTAAAGGCCAATTGCGCTCGGTAATTCAATGGGAAAACCCAAGGGAGTATCAGTTGTTTTATAAATTTACCGAGAATGGGGACGAGTTGAAAAATGCTTCAAAGCTCGTTTTGCAGCCAGGACAGGGGTGTGTTTTTACGTATGAGGGCAAGGTCGAAGGTGTCTTTGAGGAAGAAGGCCTTTATGATCTAAAGACAGGGAACAAGCCTTTTATTACCACCGTGAAAAAGTTTATGAGCTTTTTTGAGAGCGAACATAAAACCGGTATTTGGTTTTATAGAAAAGCAGATATGTTGAACGTACGCTGGGGAACACGTATTCCCATTACCTATAATGATCCGGTGTATGCCTTTCCCGTAAACTTGCGCGCTTACGGAAATTACTCTCTAAAGATTACCAAACCGGCAAACTTTTTAAGAAATGTGCTGGCCGGTCAAAAAGACTATTTTGTTGACGAGCTACAAGAGATCTTCTTGTCGCGCATTACACAACCAATTTCCAATTATCTCGCAAATGCCAAGTTTTCATATGCTGAAATAGATAGCAATATGGAACGTATAGCAAGTGAGGCAAAGGAAAAAACCGTTCATATTTTTGAAGACCTGGGATTTGCATTGACCGATTTTCGAATAGAAGGTTCTTCTTTTGACCAAGCCACAAATGAACGCATCAACGAGATCAGCGATGTTCAGGCCGATGTAAAAGCGGCAAACATTGCCGGAGTCGACTTTGCCGAATTACAAAAGTTGAAGGCAATGCGAGATGCTGCTAAAAATGAAGGAATGGCAGGCGCCAGTATGGGCATGTTCGCCGGGGTGGAAATTGGTAAAACAATGAACCAACCATCGGAGCAATCAACTTCGCCCCAAACCGATGTGCGTTCGAAACTAAAAGAACTCAAAGAACTTTTTGAAGACGATTTAATTTCGGAGGAAGAATTCCTTGCCAAAAAACAACAGTTACTTGATCAGCTATAATATGAAAAAGATACTTATAATCACATGCGCCCTAATAAGTCAACAAATGATGGGACAAATGAGTTTTAAACCGGTAGAAAAAGCACAATTGAATGCTTGGTTGTTAGAAGCAAAAGGAAAAGCCGAAGTGAATGCCAATGCCGTTCCAAACCTTCATGATAATCACTCCTTGGCAGTGAAGAATGATGAAGATTCGAATTCGATTTTCAATTATGGCTTGAGTCTTACCACTGCACTACAACCGGGTTTGGCATCCGCTACCGAGAATCCGCTTACCAATGGTGGTCGTCAAATTGCAGACGAAGCCGAAAAGGCCTACAAGGCGGCGATAGCTTTGTTTGCCAAACACGGCCGCGCGAACATTATGCTAGGTTTGTTATATAATCAACTAGGTAGTTATCTGCAATCAGAACCCTACCTAGAAGTAGGCCTTCAATTAGAGGAAGGCGGAGAAGATTGGATGGTCGCCGCGAACCAATATTTATTGGCAGGGGCGTATACGTATAATACTGATGAGGAAAAGTATCAAGCGGTATACAAGAAATTTAAGGAGTATGCCCACACCGATATCAAAGATGGGCCCTACTATAAAAAAATGGCCGTACTGTATGTCTCTTACTACGAGCGATAATTTTCACTATTTCTAACCTTCCCATGCGGACTACTTTTCTTTTTATATTCTTTTTTACTTGTGCTATTTGTTTCTCTCAGAAGATGGTTACAGGGTTTTATCAAGTAGATGAAAAGAAGGAAGGGAGGTTGGTAAAAGATTTGGAAACCGGTGAGCAGCTCTATATCAAAGAGGTACCAATTTTTGAGCTCTACGACATTGTGGAAATGCAGGCGGCAATAGTGGAGTTCGACAATAGAAATAGCCTCACATTTGAGCTAAATGATAATGGTGCCGAAAGGCTTAAAAATTTTACCCAAGCAAATTCCCCGACACAAGTTGCCCTGGTTTTAGAAGATAGGGTAGTGAGTAATACCAGGATTAACATGCCAATTCTCGATGGAAGGTTCAGTCTTTCCGGTTTTGATATGAAAAAGTCAAAGGCGGTGGTCAACAAACTGGAGATAGAAACAGGAAACGCTCCATTATTTTCAAAGAGAAATTTCTTGATTTATA
>CALLVX010000014.1 GCA_938010765.1 uncultured Flavobacteriaceae bacterium
CAGCTGCCAAGTAATGGCAAAATTATCTATCTGCTGATTTCATGAAGACAACCCGTGCCATCAGCGGCATTCTATCTCTTGACCAAGAGGTGGCAGATTGCTATAGCGAGGGCCGCTATAGTTTATTTACTAACCAATAAATTCTTAAACGATGAAAAATTTGGAAAACAAATTAGTCAAAGGTTTTGGTTCTGTTGAACTAGAAGAGCGTTTGGAAATGGTGCATCTTTCTGCCCTTTCTGAAGAAGTTTCTGCTAGCATCTGTACAGACGTTTCAGTGGAAGTTGCTGCCAAGTAGTAGTAACTCCTTCGTGCCGTAAATGGTGTTTTAAAATAAGGAATACCATCAAAAGCGCAAAGCCATTTATCAAAATGGTAAATGGTTTCTATAATGATCATCATTATAGGATAAATTTTTAATTATTAAATATTTTTTAAAATGAGAAATCTTGAAAACAAATTGATCGAAGGCTTTGGTTCTGTTGAATTAGAAGAGCGTTTAGAAATGGTGCACCTTTCTGCACTTTCTGAAGAAGTTTCTGCTAGCATCTGTACAGACGTTTCAGTGGAAGTTGCTGCCAAGTAATTCTTTTAAAACAACAGTTGGCAGGGGTGAAAGTCTCTGCCGACTGTTTTAAAATTTAAATGTTTATACCATGACGAAGAATACAACCAACTACGATGAAAATGTGGCGCTGTTAAGGGATAAGGCGTTTGGAAAAAAAGGCGAACTACTTTTTGAGGACTACCCTTCTTTGACAATACAGAGCGATGCAGATCTGCTGTTCGCTACGCTAAATAAACACCACCTTTTTGAAGACCCGATCTTTGATAGAGATAGCAAGTTCTCAAAAGAGCTGATTTATTATCAATTGTTGAACATCTTAGACTTACGGTGTAAACATGAGTTTTTATCCAAAAGAATAACACTAAAGGGAAAGTTGCCTGCGAAAGAACGGCCAGTTATCTACTGTTCTTTTCATCATGGCCCTTACCTACAGCTTTTTCAAGCTTTCAAAATGCTAAAAAGAAAGTTTTCATTTATCATCATAAGCCCCGATTGGGGAGAGCGGATAGTGGAACGACAAAAAAAGCAAAATAAGTCTAGCGGAATGTATGATAGTAACCCGGAGCTTCATCAGCCAAAGATCATCGGGGCAGAATCCTTAGACAATGCATTGGAAATCTACAAGACCTTAAAAAATGAAAGTGTGGTAATCTTCATAGACACTTTTGTGAAAGAGGCCGATAAAACAAAAAAAAGAAATAAAGAGATACAACTTTTCAACTCCAAGTTGTTTTTGCACTCCGGTATTCCGGATATCTCGAAAAGGTTGAAAGTTCCTATTATTCCAGTAGTATCGGAACGAACCAAAGATAATAAGACCGAAATCAATTTTTATGACCCGGTATGCCATGGAGATTTTAATTTCCCAAATTATGAAGTAGAAGCTTTTCAAGAATGTTTTGATCTTTTTTCCACGCATTTAAAAAAGCACCCTGAACAATGGGATCAATGGCAATATTTACACAATAACCTATTGATCGAACCCATACCACCCATTGGTGAATTGCCACCACTTGAAGAGCAAAATGAAAAAACCGTTCTAGGTTTCAACGCGAAGTTGTTTGAGGTTTTTGAACGAAACAAGGAACTGCAACTTTTGAAAATCGATGATTATCAATGTTTCAAAGTATCGCAAAAACTGGTAGAGATCTTACAAGAGCTCAACCAAGCCGATTATACCTTAAAAGAAATCAAAACAGTTCTGGGCGATACGTTATGTTCAGATTTATGGGCACGAAGAGTGCTAATAACTAAAAACCACTTAAAATAAAAGACCATGCAATTAACACACGAAGAAGTATACAATGTAGTTTTTAAGAAAGAAAAACTGAACATAAGTTACGATGAACTAGAAAGAACGAACAGTTCTAACGTCTTCATACAAAACCATGCCAAGGGAAAAATCATATATGGTGTAAATACGGGCTTTGGCCCTATGGCCCAATACGTCATTAACGATACCCAACAAAAAGAACTGCAACTAAACTTGATTCGCAGCCATTGTTCCGGTAGTGGGGATATGATCGATCCTTTGTTTATACGAGCTACTTTATTAGCGCGATTAAATTCTTTAAAACAAGGGTATTCGGGCGTAAGTAACCAGACCATTCTTATACTTAGAGATTTTATCAATTATGAAATATATCCCGTTATCTATCAGCATGGAGGTGTTGGCGCCAGTGGTGACCTGGTACAGCTGTCGCACATCGCCTTGAGTATGATCGGGGAGGGCGAGGTGTATCACAAAGGAGCAATATTGCCTTCAAGACAAGTGATGGAACAATTTGGGATAGCCCCCTTGGAAATAAGCCTTAGAGAAGGGCTCGCCCTGATCAACGGAACCTCTACCATGACCGGGGTGGGTTATGTCAACTTGTTTTACGGTAAAAATTTAGTCGATTGGATGGTGAAACTGTCCGCCATGATGTATGAAGTGTTTAGTGTCTTTGATGATTTCTTTTCCGAAGAACTCAATGCTACCAAAAAACATCCCGGTCAACAGTATATTGCCGAGCAGTTGAGAGATCAACTGAAAGAGAGTAAGTCGATTCGAAAACGAGTAAAAAAGAACTATGTTTTTCAAAAAGAGACAAATGTGTTGGAAAACAAAATGCAGGAATATTATTCCATTCGTTGCACCCCGCAAATACTAGGTCCTATTTACGATACCTTGCTATATGCAGAGGGCGTGCTTAACAGCGAAATCAATTCTGTAAGTGACAACCCGATCATTCATGAAGAGACCGAAAATGTATTTCACGGGGGTAACTTCCATGGCGATTATGTTTCCTTGGAAATGGATAAGATCAAGCTTGCGATCATTAAATTATCTATTCTGTCGGAAAGACAATTGAACTATCTTTTTAATGAAAAAATCAATAGAACACTTCCACCATTCCTAAACCAAGGGGTCTTGGGGCTTAACTTAGGATTGCAGGGAACGCAATTTCCTGCTACCTCAACAGTATCTGAAAATATGACCTTGGGAAGTTCAAACTATATCAATAATATCTCTACAAATGGTGATAACCAAGATGTGGTGAGTATGGGTACCAATGCAGCGCTGATTGCCAATAGGGTCATAAAGAATACCTACGAGGTGGTCGCGATTCAATACATGGCCGTGATGAATGCAGTGAATTATCTGAAAATTGAAGATAAGTTATCCCCTAAGAATCGGGAACTTTTTGAAGATGCCAAGAGCGTTATGCCATTTTCCGATGGTCAGGATGTTACGCATTACAAAACCCTGCGTACGATCAAAGAACACTTATTGAAGATGGAAGAAGCCACAGTGAACGAACCACCTGTTCCCGTTTTTCAATAGGTTTAAGCAATAGGGGAGAACCCCTGATAAGCCCCTTTTTTAAGGAGCTTTTTACTTCAATTCGCTTTTAAAGCGCCACTATAAATTCCTATTAAATCAAATCATATGGATGTTTTCGTTTCGGGTATGGGTATTGTATCTCCCTTAGGTATCGGGCTTGAGGCTAATTTTGAACAGCTTTCGAAGGAAGCCACGGGGATTTCAAAACTACAATTAATAGATTCTGTTCATAAGGATAAGGTATTTGTTGGGGAAGTGAAGCATTCCGATGAGGAGCTGATGGACCGTTTAGCGTTGAAAAACAGCTATAGTAATCCCTCCCGCACCTGGATTTTGGCCCTGACAGCGGCCAACGAAGCGTTGGCACAGGCCAAAATTCAAGAAAAGGATAAAAAACAGTATCGTATCGGGATTGTCTCGTCTTCCACGGTCGGAGGGCTAAGAAATACCGAAAAGTCTTATGATGGTTTTATAAAGGGGCAAAATACCATCGATTTTATCTCTGAACACAGTGTAGCGGATTCTACCGAAAAGTTAGCGATCGAGTTGGGAATCAAAGATTATCATACCACCATAAATACGGCCTGTTCTTCATCATCAAATGCTATTATTCTTGGCGCAAGACTTATTAAGAGCAATATGCTCGATATTGTTTTGGTTGGTGGGGCAGATACCCTATCTAAATATACGATCAACGGATTCAATTCGTTGCTATTGCTAGATCCGGGCCATTGCAAACCGTTCGATGAAGGTAGAAAAGGCATCAACCTTGGAGAAGGGGCGGGGTACTTGGTACTGGAGTCTGAAAAATCAATGAAGGAAAGAAAGGTAACGCCCAAGGCACTGTTAAGTGGTTACGGCATTACAAACGATGCATATCACCTATCGGCAACCTCCCCCGAAGGGAACGGGATCCAGGCTGCCATGAAAATAGCCCTGAATATGGGCGGTCTCATTCCCGAAAAGATAGATTATATCAATGCACATGGCACGGGTACCGCCAATAACGACCTTACCGAAGGGATGGCCATGAAACAGGTTTTTAACGATCAGCTTCCCTCCTTTAATTCTACAAAATCGTTCACGGGGCATACCCTTGCGGCAGCAGGAGCTATTAATCTCATACACGGTGCGATCGCCATGGAAAATAACATGGTGTTCGCCAATCTGAACTTTAAAAACCCCATACCGCAACATAATCTTCGGCCCGAATCGAAGACTGTAAAAAGTAAAAATATTCACCATGTTTTGAGTAATGCTATAGGCATGGGAGGGTTTTGTTCCTCAATAATAATTTCTGAAAGCTAGAAACTATGAAGTTATACATTAAAAATAGTGCCTGTATTTCTTCCTTGGGAATACAGCAAAACGAAAATAGCTTTGAACTAGAGACCATCTCACAAGAAGATCCTAAAAAAAGATATGTGATCGAACCCGATTACAAAGAGTTTTTGAGTTTTAACGTAATTCGAAGAAGTGCAAGATATGTTAAGGTCGGTTTATTCACCGCCTTGAAATGTATGCAGAACATAGAGCATACTTTGGGCGGAATTATTGTGGGCACAGGTGTAGGCAGTTTTTCGTATACCGAAAAATTCCTTGATGAAATGAATGCTAAAAACGAAGAAAAACTATCTCCGAACTTGTTTCTTCAATCAATGAACAGCTTATTGTCCGGCTACATTTCAATCCTTACCAAGTGCACTGGGTACAATCTTACTTATGTGAACAGGGGCATATCTTTTGAAAGTGCCTTGCTAGATGCCCAAGCGCAGTTTTTAGAGGATCGATCTCGTTATTTGCTAGTGGGTGCCGCCGATGAGATTACCGATAACTATGTAGACATCGTACATAAGACCGGATATTTGAATTCTTCAGAAAAAAATACCTTGCCCGCCCTTGGTGAAGGAGCCGCTTTTATGCTATTATCGGCAGAGGGAAGAAAAGGCGATATCGGTATTGCGGCAATCAGATTATTCTTCGAGGCCACTCCTGAAGATATCAATACCGGTATCGAGGAGGTCTTGGAAGAGGCAAATTGTACGTATAGGGATGTAGATTTGCTGCTTACAACAAGAGAAATTCAACAGTTTTTGACTGTAGGCGAAAAGATATCCTGTCTTTTCTATAAAGATTATATAGGGGAATACCCTACGGCAACCTCCTTTGCCGTATGGCTTGCCGAAAAAATAGTAGCAACAAAACATGTTCCCGAAATTTTCGGAAAACGCTTTGGTACGAAGAAAGAATTCAGAAACATATTGATCGTGAATCAGTATAAAAAAAATGCTTCGATCCTGTTGGTATCTAAATAAGACAAGGAATCCCGCAATTTGAATACTATGCTATTAAATTCTTTTTATACCGTCGTAAATCAAGAGGTCGAGGGTACAAGGTTTACCACGGATGTTATTTTCAATACCGATCATATTATTTACCAAGGCCATTTCCCCAAACATTCGATTACCCCAGGGGTATGTATTCTGCAAACTGCAAAACAGTTGATCGAATCACATTTAGAAGGGTCGCTCAAAGTACGAAAGATACCCAATGTAAAATTTTTAAAAGTAGTATTTCCCGACGATCAAAAGATATTACAATACCAGATAGAACTGACCTATACGGAAGATGCTATCTTAACCGCGATCATTCGCTTAACAGATAGTAACGAAACCTTATATACCAAAGCGATCGTTATGTACGCACATTCATAATACCCACTATCATGAACAAGTTTATCGAAGTAACCAAACCATTGTCTGCCAAGGAATTAAAATTACAGGTGTTGGCAAACTATGTATACCGGAAATCCCCATATTGGAAATCTGTGCTCGACGCTCAAAATATCGACATATCAGATTTTGGAATGGAAGACCTGCAAAAGCTTCCGGTATTGACCAAAGGGGTCTTGCAAAAAAATATGAACGAGATGATTTGCGCTGCACCATCCGAAATTATCGACTATGTATGTACTTCAGGTACTACCTCAAGTCCCGTGCATATTCCTTTAACCAATAATGATCTGGAAAGGTTGGCCTATAACGAGTACCAATCCATTCTTCGTACCGGCGCCACTCGCGACGATATTTTTCAGATCTGTACCACCCTTGACAAGCAGTTTATGGCAGGGATGGCCTATTTTATGGGACTCAAAAAATTAGGTGCCGGAGTCATCAGGGTAGGGATAGAGCCTTTAGAAACGCAATGGAAGACAATTTTGAGTATTCGACCTTCGTATCTGATCGCGGTTCCTTCCTTTATTGTAAAATTAATCGATTACGCAAAGGAAAACGGAATCGACTATCAAAATTGTTCTGTAAAAAAGATTATCTGTATTGGTGAAAACATACGGGACCTGAACTTTGAATTGAACGCCCTGGGATCTAAAATCAGGAAACAATGGAATGTACAGCTCTTTTCGACCTATGCTTCTACCGAAATGGCGACTTCATTTACCGAATGTTTAGAAGGCAAGGGGGGGCACCTTAACTCAGACCTATTAATTATTGAGTGTTTGGATGAAAACAACAAGCATACCGCGCCCGGTGAGGTGGGGGAATTGGTAGTGACTACTTTAGACATAGAAGGGCTGCCACTCATACGGTACAAAACCGGGGATCTTTGCATACTACACACAGGTTTATGCGAGTGTGGCGATATAGGTCCGCGAATAAGCCCTATTCTGGGCAGAACCGGGCAACGCTTAAAATACAAGGGAACCACATTATACCCCTCCGCTATATTCGATGTGATCAACAAGTTTCAATTAGTTCAAGATTCGCTACTTACGATCGAAAAGGATGAGGTTGCGAACGATATTATCAAAATTCACCTTGCAGTAAATTTTGGTGCCTCGGTCGTAAAGTTAAAGAGCGCCGTAAAATCGGTAGTACGGGTTCTTCCAGAATTTTACTTGTACGAGACCTTGACACCTATGCGAAAAAAGTACAAGGTTGACCGCAAAAGAAAGTTGGTCAAAGTGTTGGATTTTAGATAGGCACCTTTTAGCCGTTTCCAACAGATAAGGAGTACCGTTCATCAAAAAGTACCATTTAGAAATTTATAAGTAACCAAAAACATAATCGTATCATGTATTTCCTATTATATTCTCACAATCAGGTGGTTTTAGGTGCTGAGAAGTCGGCCATCTACGATCTAGATAATGGTAAGATCGTGTACATTCCCAATGTACTGGTAACGGTTCTTGAAGAAATGCGGAACAAGAAAGTAGCCGATATCAAGAAGCAATACACTCCAGATAATCCGGAGATTATTGACCGCTACGTTCAGTTTCTTGTTCAGAACGGTCTGGGCTTCTATACAGAAGAACCGAAACAGTTTCCAAAATTGGCGTTAGATTTTAACTATCCTGGCGTGTTAAGGGATGCTGCTTTGGAATCGGATATGACCGCCTATAACCTAAAAGGTATTCTATTAGACCTAGAGCGGCTTGGCTGCCGATACATAGAACTACGATTAGATTTGAAGGAAAAACCAGATTTTGACACCTTAACGGATCTCTTTGAATCAATAAAGGAAACCCTATTTGTCTCCATCACGCTTTTAATGAAATATAATGAGGAGATAAGCATGCAAGATTTGGAAAACTTGTATGACTCTTACTCCAAGATCAAAAAAGTATTGATACACACGGCACCGCTAGAAAAAGGGCTTTCTAACCCAGTTCAATTTGTAAAGGAGACCTTGGCGCAGTTAGAGAATAATAGCAAGAACACCGACAAATACATTGTCAACATACCTTATTTTTCAGAGAGCTTACAATACAATACGCTGTATAATAAAAAGGTAGCGATCAATTACGATGGGGACATCAAAAATATTCTCAACGACAGTAGAACCTTTGGGAATGTTAAGCAAACCTCTTTGCAAGAAGTAGTAAACTCCACGGAATTTCAAAGATACTGGACCGTTTCACCCGATAAAATCGAAGGAATTAAAGAATCGGAGTTGCGCTATGCAATGTACACACCGAACCCACTAGTAGAAACCCCGGAAGGCAGTTACGAATTACAATCTTAGAATGTTTACTACAATGAACTTGAGCAACGATCACAATTCGGAAATCGTAGAAAAACTACCACAGAAATATCCGTTTGTAATGGTAGATGAATTAGTTACCATGACGGGTAAGAGACTCATTGCCAAGCTCACTATTAGAGAAGATAATATTTTCGTGGAAGACGGGCTGCTTCATGAGCCGGGCATCCTTGAGCACATTGCGCAATCGGCCGGGCTTAGACCCACCTTGGAGTCACTTCAAAACAACACGGAAGTGCCGCAAGGGTATTTTGCGGCCATCAATAATTTCGAATTGTACGACCTGCCGAGGGTACATTCCCAAATAGAAACAACAATAGTGACCAAACTATCCCTAAAAACGGGTTTAATTATTAGTAGCGTATCCCACTGTGGTGAAACTACTATCTGCAAATCGGACATGCACTTTTATCTTAAAAATTAGCTTGCAACCACATTCGGCAGTAAAGTTTCGACACGTGAACCTGTAAAAAACGGTAGTTCATACCACTGCTTTAAAAAGGCAAATCAACTTATAATAACCAAAAACACTTAGAAAATATGGTAGACGTTTTAGTAATTGGGGCGGGACCTTCGGGCTGCGTCGCGGCTTCCTATCTTCATGATAGGGGGTACAACGTAAAAGTTGTAGAGAAAAGTAAATTTCCAAGATTTGTAATCGGTGAAAGTTTGTTGCCCAGATGTATGGATCATTTTGAGCAAAGTGGCCTTTTAGATTGTCTCAAGGCAAAGAAATTTGAGGTCAAAACGGGAGTGCGCTTTGTAAAGGGAAACAATATTTGTGAGTTTGACTTTAGTTATAAACATACCGAAGGATGGGATTGGACCTGGCAAGTTCCCAGGGCAGAATTTGATAATACCCTGGCAAAAGAAGTTGCTAGTAAAGGGGTGGATATTTCTTTTGAACAAGAAGTAATCGATGTGCAATTTAACGATGCCTTTTCAGAGACCTTTATTAAAGATAAGGAAGGAAAGATAACCAAGGTTCGTGCAAAATTCATCGTAGACTCCAGCGGTTTTGGAAGAGTACTGCCCAGGCTGCTAAATCTTGAAAAACCAGGAGCTATTACCGGTAATGCCTCTATTTTTACTCATATAACAGACAGTAAAAGGCCAAGCGGAAAAGATGGGAAAGTATTCGCTTTTGATGTTATCAATACCGAAACCTGGTTTTGGGTGATTCCCTTTTCGAATGGTACTACCAGTATTGGTTTTGTAGGTCCTTCCGAATTTATAGATTCTTTTAAAGGTAGTAATGAAGAGGTTTTGGCGCAGATGCTGAAACTCTCTGAATATTCCTATGAGCGATTTAAGGATATCGACTTCCAGTTTAAGCCGGTAAAAGTTAAGTTCTCTTCAAAATCCGTAACAAACCTCTATGGCAAAGGGTATGCTATTACCGGAAACAGTGCTGAATTTATAGATCCTCTTTTTGCTTCAGGAGTCACTTTTGCCACAGAATCGGCGCTCTTGGCCGCAAAACTTATTTCAAAAGAATTGGTAGGAAAAACAGTTGATTGGGAAAACGACTATACCAAATATCTCAAGGACGGTATCGGGGTATTTTCCTCATTTGTTAAGGAATGGTACAGCGGTAATCTGCAAAAGCTATTTTTTGATGAGACTGCCGAAGAAAAGACCAAAAAACAGATTTCGTCGGTATTGGCAGGCTATGTATGGGACCAAACGAACCCATTTGTGACCAAGCACGATCGAATAATAAAAGGTATTGCGCATTTTATCGAAAAGAAAAACCGTCGTAAAGAATTAATGGCGATGCGCTAAAAGCTTTATTTGAATACTTCTAAATAGGATAGCAATGTATAGGGAAAGAATGAATAGAAAACTGATTATAACTTTTGCGCTGGTCGTTATACTAGCAGGTTGTAAATCAGCGATTGTAGGTGATGTTGCCTCATTGGAGAAAGAACCTGACTATGCAAATTCGATCAAGTCTGTTGATCTCGAACGTTATTTGCGAGAGTTTGCCTCTGCCGCCTTCTTAGGAAGAGCTACTGGCACCAAAGGCGATTCATTGGCCCGGCAATATCTTAAGAATACCTATGACCAACTTGGGGTAGAATCCCATTTTCAAGAAGTGCCGCTTGCCAAGCGACTATTTACAAAAATGAGCCTAAGCATTAATGGGCAGCAGTATGCCCATGGAAAAGATTTTGTCACTTCCTTTTCAAGTATAAACGATGAAAAGAATTTTCAACAACTAATTGTAAGCGAATCAACTACCGAACAAGAATCTGTCAAAGATAAATTGGTATTCATTGCCTCTTTAAAAGAGCAAGGTGAGACGGTAAATAAGGCAAGAACAATACTGGAGTCGCGAATTACAACAGCCTATAAAAATGGGGCAGCGGGTGTGATTATATATGATCCTGAAGGTTTTGATGAGGAAAGACGCACGCTTTCAATAGAGAAGAACGAATACAAGAAGGGAAAAATTTCCTTAAGAGGTAAAAGCGAATTCTTTGTCGTAAGGGTAAATGAAACAATCGGTAATACCCTGGCTAAAGGGACGCAAGACCCGAAGGCATCAATGCATATAGAAATAGACTTTGGTCATTGTTACGAAGAACTTTATACGACCAATGTTATCGGATATATTGAGGGCAAGGAAAACCCCAAAGAGTATATTCTGCTATCGGCACATTTAGATCATCTCGGGGAAGAAGAGGGCCAGTTTTTTCATGGAGCTGACGATAACGGTTCTGGTACAGTAGCCCTTTTAGAAATATCGGAAGCTTTCAAAAATGCGAAATTTAAGGGAGAAGGACCTACGAGGTCTATTGTATTCGCTCATTTCGCAGCAGAGGAATTAGGGTTGTTGGGGTCTAAGTATTATTCGGAAAACCCTTTCTTCCCGATCGCACAAACAAAGGCCAATTTGAATATAGATATGATTGGTAGGTCAGGGTTTGGGAATCCTGAAGATCGGGAGTATATTTATATGATCGGATCACCAGGTCTAAGTGACGAACTGTTCAAAATTGCCGAAAAGGTAAATGATGACTGTTGCAATATTGAGCTGGACTATAAGTTTAAAAACGAAACAAATATATTTCTTTCGGATCATTATTATCTAGGACAAAAAGAAATTCCGTATATTTTTTACTTTGACGGGATTCACGAGGACTATCATAAAGTTTCCGATACATTCGATAAAATTAACTATGATCTTCTGGCTAGTAGAACCAAGTATATTTTTCATACTGCTTGGGAATTGGCCAATCGTTGATTCAAAAAACAGACTAAAAAAAGATGAAGAAAATATTGAAAATGGTTGGTTGGGCTTTTTTATTAGTGATTCTTTTGAGCGTTGCGGGCGGTATTTACATGTATCAAACCAATCCTTTGATAAAGGCGGTTGCCCAGAATGATGAATCAAAGCTATTTTATTTTCCTGAAAAGGAAGTAATGAGTTTAGATAGGTTCGATTTTAAGGAACGCTTTTTACCGGTCGAAGACTCTATCAAAATATGCACCTATGATTTTAAGCCTTCTGCCGATACCGTATTGGGAAAAATTTTCTTAATTCACGGTGCCGGGGGTAACGTAAGTACATATCAAAAATTGATTATACCTTTGGTGCAAAATGGCTATGCCGTATACGCCTTAGATTGGAGGGGGTTTGGGAAATCGAACGGGGTGCCCAATTATAAAGGAGTGTTGAGAGATACCCAAGTGGCCTTTCAGAATTTTATGGAAACCTCTAAAAATGATTCTCTTAAAACCATTGTTTATGGCATGTCATTAGGGGGGCAATTGGCTGTAAAGATTGCAAAGGACAATGAATCTGAAGTAGACCTCCTAGTACTAGATGGAAGTGTAGAATCTGCCCAGCAGCTTGCTATTGATTTTGCGCCTATAAGCTGGTTGAAAAACCGGGCGAAAGACCAACCTGAGAAGTTTAACCAAGAGTATGTGGCGGTCAGGGATATTGCGACGATCAAGCATATTCCAAAACTGATTATACACAGCAAGAAAGATACCGAAGTTCCCTTTAGTCATGGGGAGCATCTCTTTAATGCCGCGAACGAACCAAAAACTTTTTGGGAAACCGATACGGATCACGTAATGACCCTAAGGGATTACCCCGAAGAAACCTTAAAAAGATTAAACGGGCTGGTTAGTCAGCAACCAATCAATAATTTACTCGATAATCGAGATTTATAATGCTCCGACGTCTGTACGACAAGTGTTCAGACAGGCCAGCGTCGAAATCAATGTTAAATTTCCTTTTAATGCCTCGTGGGCTTGCCCCGAGGTAGTTTACTAAAGGCCCAAGTGGTATTTGTCATTGCTAGCGACCTGCTTTTTCAATTTTTGAGAGGCTACCGATTAACCTCATTACAATTTTATGGGCGTAAACCTTAATGGTTTTTCGTTCTAGACACGAATAAATGAAAAACACTATGAAACTACCAAAAACATATCTCTATTTCTATGGGGGCGTGATGTTACTCTGGCTCTGTTATATGACCTATACCGATGGGTTTGGATTGTTCATCGAAGCATGGCCAATTTCTTTGACCATGGTCTTCGGGTCTCTTGTTGCAGGAGCTACTTCCGAAGGGGGTGGTGCCATTGCTTTTCCCGTTTTCACCTTGCTGTTCGATCTTTCTCCTGCACTGGCCAGAAACTTTTCCTTTGCCATTCAGAGCGTGGGTATGCTAGCGGCTTCCATTTTAATTTTTAGCTTAAAAATAAAAATAGAGAAGAAGGCTATTTTGTATACCTCTATTGGAGGCATTATTGGTCTAGTATTCGGAACATTGTTTTTAGACGGGTTGTTTAGCCCTAAGATGCTTAAACTAACTTTTGTCTCTCTCTGGCTAAGCTTCGGGGCAGTGCTGTATATTAAGAACAGTAATAAAAAGACAAAATTTCATGATCGAATGAAAGAAATTGGTCTAAGCGATGCATTAACTATTATTTTCTTCGGATTTATAGGTGGTATTATTACTGCTTTCTTCGGTAATGGAGTAGACATTCTTACCTTTTGTTTACTAACCTTGTATTACAGGATAAACGAGAAAATAACAACGCCTACTTCTATTGTAATTATGACGATCCATACGATTATCGGTTTTGCGATGCACGTGTTCGTTGTGAGGGATTTTCAGGAACAAGTATTCAATTTTTGGTTGTGCAGTATTCCTGTGGTCATAATTTTCGCCCCTTTGGGCGCTTACATCGTTAGCCGTTCGTCAAGGGAGCGAATTGCCTATTTCCTAAAGAGTATCGTTCTCATCCAGTACTTGGGAGCTGTGATTATATTAAAACTCTCTTTTGAACTGACCATGATGAGTGTCTTAACTGTGCTTTTAGGCTGTTGCTTTTTTTATTTGCTATTAAAATTGGGAGAAAAGAGAGAATTGCGATTAGATAAGCGACATTCTATTTTGTAGCTATTTATTGTATAATTGTTTGAGTCCCGTACTTCCATACGAGACCGTAAAAGCCCTGACCGTAAACGTTGGGGCTTTTTTTGTTAATCGTTTTGGGTTTGAGTAAGTTGAAGTGCGAATATGGTGATCTTCGCCGAAGCCTTGAGGCGGTAAAAGCTTAGACTTTCTCAGGTATAATGTTGTTGCTTTCGACCGCTATTGTTTTGAGAGGGCCTTTATTCAATAAGGTTGCTGAAAATTCTAGTGCATAGATGAATAAATTCTTGACTATTTACAAATACAATTCAAAACCACAAAAAGTGTAGCTGCTGTCTTGATCAATCCTGGCTACAACTAAAACTTAGTATGGGAGTAGATTATTTTGGTTTAAAACCCACTCTCCAAATCTCTGATTTTTCATTAAACTGTCCTGTTTTAATTTGCTCTATAGTATACTTGGGGAGTTCAACGACAGCAATTAGAAGATTGTCATTGTTATTCTGAGAAATAGTGCCTGTATACTGATTGTCAACATACCTGAAATCAAAATTATCATATTGGTATTTCTTCCTGTCTTCGGGGAGGTCATTCATATTATCCGGGATAATATGCAAGTAAAATTTACTGTTCTTGTCAGATTCAGAGGCGTCATTTTTTAGATACCATAATTTGTGATCGTAAATATAGATTCTGAATCCGTTTTCTTTGGCATACAAGTTTTTTGGCAAGGTTGCTTTTTCAAGAAGGTTTAGTTTTTTATCTTTTTTTAAGGGAGTACCACTAAAATGTATTTTCCATAATGCACCTTCTTGAGTGTATTGCCCAGTACTTATTTTTTCTATTTTATATTTTGGTAAGGGAACAGCGGCTATTAAATAATTGAAATTCCCTTTCCACCATGGTACGGGAGTGCTTTGCTCTGTGTAATGAAAGTCTAAGTTGTCGAACGAATGTTTTTTTCGATTTTCAGGAAGGTCATTGATGTTGCTTGGAGTAATATGCAAAAAGAAACGGGCTTCTTTATTTGAGGCTTTTTCCTTAATGTACCATATTTTTTCATTGTATAAGTACATGCTAAAACCATATTTCTCTCCATAAAAATTTACGGGATTTTTAATTTTTTTGATGGTTTGCAGTGCGTTGATACTTGTTATTTGAGACGCTAAAATCAGAATGATCAGGCAAGCTTGTAAAAGTACCCGATATTTTCTAGGGATGGTTTTATAAAGGAGTATTCCATCTTGTAAAATTGTTGTTAGTACCTTGGCAATAATAGCAAATCCATAGAGGCAGAATGGCATGTACCACGCTATGAAATTGGTATGGGTGTGTATATAAGAGTGTCCCTTGAAAATAATAAACCAAGACAATGGTGCCACTATAGAAATCCAAGTAGTAATTAGTAATGGAATGTTTTTTGAACTCTCTTTATTTAAAGATATCGAATACTTTGAACCGACAAGAAATGCCAATGAGAAAAGAAAGAAAATAAAGAACAATTCACCATATTCTATGTGCAAGATACTTTCCCAGTTAGAACTGACATGACTATTTAAATCTATAGCGGTGCCATTCCAATATTTCTCCAATACCTCAATAACAGTACTCTCTAAAGACTCTTTATATCTTTCTGGAAATGTTCCGCTCCCGCCAGACGTTCTTTTAAAATAACTGTAAAATATATAATTGAGACCCTTTGAAAAACTACCCAAGGTGTGCGAGAGTTGGTATGAGAGTATTGAAAATGATAAAAGAAGAGCCGTCAAGGATCCCAAAGTGGTGCCGATGACTCTTAGAAACAACTTCTTAAAGGACCACTTGTCATGAAATGCGTAATAAACAAATGGTATTACAAACATTAATAATGAGGTAGAAATAAGTTCAAATCCTGTAAACGCACATTTTACAAAAACAAGTAGGAAGGAGATATAAAAAAAAAATCTAAATGTAAAATGGGGTCTTTTGTTGGTGCTGTCTATATACAATAGCCACAGAATTGTAATAAAAGGGATATACAGAACAGCGACCGCCCAGTACAAATTTCGAGCAAAAACAGTTAGCCAAGGTGATAACAATAAGAAGATAAGTGTAATTATAGATGTCAAAAAACCATAATTTTTGGAGATCCATAAGAGGAATAGAAATATGACAAGGCTCATAAGTAAAGCCGTCAAAAACTTGAATATTTCGAGATTCTCACTGTTCGTCCAAGGCGATACTTTACTAAGTATTGAATATAGTAGCCCTTGCCCTGCTAAATGACTTTTATAGAACTTGAAGGATTCTTTTTTGGCCGGTATACCGGGATTTTCATACAAACTACTTTGGTCATAAAATTTTTCATCACCATTAAATTTATCCGGTAGTCCGTTTTCAAAAAAAGAAATAACATTTTCATTGTCATAATACCGACCTGGTAGGCCATTGTTGAAAAAAACACCTTCTCTGTCGGATAAAGCCAATCGACCAATGATTAAACTTTGAGAGCTTATTTGGAAATTATCGAACCAGCCTTGTTCCGCAACATTCCAATAGTTAGAAAAAAAACCAAGTTGTAGCGTAGTGATAGAAATTATAAAAAGAAGAATACTCTTTTTGAAGAAGGTCTTTTTAAATTTAGTCATGCTACTCATTCAAAATACTAATAAATTGGTATTTCCCCTTAAATACCAATTTGACAAGCGGATAACGGTCATACAAAAAAATAGGGGAGATTCTTTTAATTTCGGTTAAACCACATTTTTTTGTGATATGGTTGTACGATTTAATTGATAAATATTTATTGGGGATAGAAATCCCATAACCATAATTGCCAATAATATCTGCAAGCTGCAAAATTTTCCTAGAGAAAAAACCAAATTCAAAATGATCTTTTATCAAGATATGTTTGGAAACCCGTTTTGCTTCAAGTAGCAAAACTTCTATATTTTTATAGTCATGGTGCAGTACATCGCTAAAAAGAACAACATCGAACGAATCGTCATCGAACGGCATATTTTGACCATCAAAGCAACTATAGTCCTTCCATCTTGCCGTTGTACTTATGTCTTCGGGAATTGGATGTATGTCGATTCCTTTGAAAACAATAGCGCTATCGTTGTGCGTAATGGCTTCACTTAAGGTCATATCACCGCATCCCACATCCAAACAGCGAATGGGGCCTTGTTCATTTTTTAGTTTTAATTCTTTAATTTCTTTGGTAAATAAATGTGACAGCAAGGCAATACGAGTATTATGAGATGTCTTTTTGTGTACTTTGATTAGGACCTTATCCAGCACACTCTTTTTGCTTTTAGCTATAGGCGAACTCATACTTTTTTATATTTAATTCCAATAATGCTTAACATGAAACTATAAATCATGATTTGTATTCCCAAAGTCAAAGGGATAAGTGAAAATAATACTTTTCTTACAAAAGTAACGGGTTCCAAATCGCTAAACCCCATAGATTGCCAAGTATGAAAATTATTGAGCATTAGAATTAGTCCGCACAAAAAAGATAATAAACCTATAACCAAGCCCCTTTCAAGGTTAAAATAGCGGAACATTTTTTTAAACCTATCGGTTTCAGGAGTCAGTTTTGTAATAACACTATAAATTTTGACGAAAAAATGGAAATAAATAAGTTGAATCCCAACGATCAACATAAATGATAAAATGATAGAGGTGTGTATATCAAAAGTGATATTTCCCAATTTTAACGGATTTAGAAGTAGCATGGTTCCAAATACTGTGGATAGCGTTGAAATAAAAATCCCGGGGTATAGGAATAGCCAATTTGGGGAAAACATTAATAAGAATCGTAAATGTCTCCAACCATCCCGCCAGGTTCTTAAATGTGGTGGGCGAGTTCTTCCATCGGGAGATAAAATTGTGGGTACCTCGGTGATTCGTAATCCGCGTAGTGAGGATTTAACGACCATTTCTGATGCAAACTCCATTCCTGTAGTATGCAACTCCATTTGCATGTAGGCGGTTTTTGAAAAACCTCTAAGCCCACAATGAAAATCACCGATGGGTGTTTTAAAAAATAATTGACCGATATAGGTTAGTACGGGGTTTCCCAAATATTTATGTAAAAAGGGCATGGCTCCTTTTTTTATTCCTCCTTTAAATCTATTTCCCATTACCAAATCATAGCCATCGCGTAATTTTTCCAGATAAAGCATTAGGTTCTTAAAATCATAACTGTCATCGGCATCTCCCATAATAATATAGGTGCCAAAAGCTTCTTCTATTCCTGCTTGCAAAGCAGCACCGTATCCTTTGTCTTCTGCGTGTACGAGTCTTGCCCCGCAGGCGACCGCAATAGCTTGTGAACCATCAGTACTGCCGTTGTCAGAAATAACAACTTCCCCTATGACTTGGTTTTTATTTAAAAAAGTGAATGCTTTATTGATGCAGGTTTCGAGTGTTTCTGCCTCATTTAGGCAAGGCATTACAATTGATAGTTCAATATTTACTGTCTGCATTGGCGTAAACAAGGTTATGTCAAAAGAGGCTAAAGGCTACCCTCTCACGATTCCAAATTTACCGTTTTTAGATTTATAAAATCGATTTTTATTCATAAACCACCTAAGAGATTTGCCTGTTTATTTAGGAAAAATTAAACAATTTCTGAGGATTTTTTGGACTAGAAAATGGTTTCCCTTGTTGATGAAAATTAGCCAATTATTAAAAAGTAAATGAGTATAAAGGCAGCGTATCCGCGTTACAAGCTATTAATTAGGTTGGTTTAGAGTATTTTTTGAAAGTTTAATACTTCAAATAGACTTTCACTATTTTCGTGAGAAGGTTCTTTAATGTTCGCTCCATGAGGTGAATGCAACTCGATTCTACTCCCTCTTTCTGTGTCAAGAAACACCGTAAAAAAGCCACTTTCTTCATCAATCTTCCTTTTGGTGGGCAATATGTTTTCCTCGTTTACAGCTATCTTTTCCCTAATAATTTGAAGATTGTTGTCACTATTTAGGTATGGTTGCTGTACCATTAGTAACCTTCTCCTTTTATCAAGATTCCAGAAACTAATCGCCCAGCATATGGGAATGGCCCCATTTGCATGCCTTGCAAAGCAGTTTTATGGATATTAATATTTCAAATGGATTGTATAGAATTTAGCTACTCGAGAAAATTCTGTTGTAGGTATTTAGAACTGCGGTTTTAGCAACTCAAAAATTGTATAAACCGCTTTTTTGGGGCTATCATCTGCTGGGAATGCCATCTCGTTTTTAGTGTACTTTCTAATTTTACCTTTGAATTTTTGAATAAGGACACTATTGCACTAACTACAGACACTAAAACTCATGGGTCGGTACTTTGTTTAAAGTCCAACTCTTTTTTACATTTTACCCAATAGTAACTAACTAGATTCTTTCTATTTAATCCAATACAAGTTCTGAATTCGTTATGAATAGGGTTCTTACATAGGTGTCGATTGCGACAATTGGATCCTCAATCGATTTTAGACTTTCCCCAAGTGAATGATCTTGGATAAACTTCAGCAAAAATGGAATTTGTATTTCTAATGGCAAAGTGTCCAATGGTTTGGTTTCTCTCCTATCGTTTTCCCAATATGTATCTCCCTCATTGTTCATATAGAACTGAGTTTTCTTTTCTTCGAGAAAATAAATTTTCACTAATAAGGAGTGTTCATGGGTATTGGAAGACGTTTGTTCTGATACATTCATTGAAGTGTTCGTTCTAACATTTTAAATGCTTGTAAGATAACGATAAAATAGTAAGAATAGTATTACTTGTATTATAAGTTATGATAGGATATTGGATTAAGAAAAACGACGGCCGCTGACTAGCTGTATGCCAGGAGTTTATGAGTTTTCATTTGTTTTTTAAACTTTTTAAAAAACAAATAATTTGTTAAAATTGCTTGTCCGGCTTGGTAAAATGGTGCTTTTTGCACCCTGTTTGGGTTACAAATCTACTAATGTCCAAGAAAATAAGAGCATGCTGCAATAGTGTTTGGCCATTGTTGTGAGTCGGTTTTTTGTTCTTACTTAACGTGAGTTCGGTATAAGGATTATTCGATTGCCCTAAAGTTATTGATATGGGGTTTGGTGGGATGGAAGGAGTATGCGATCAGGCCGGATATCATATTGGTAATGAAGTTGTCGAAACTTCTATGTCTTGTGTGCTCTATTGGGCATTGGTTTTCCAGGATATCGTTCACACTTTCGATGATGGTCCCCTTTCTCAATAATATTTTATCACGAGCGTGCATAAGGGTGTTCTTCATGTTCTTTCTGATCTTGGTCACCATTTGTATCCCGTGCACGAATAATTTATCGAACAGATCTCTCCCTATATACCCCCTGTCGGCGAATATTTTTCCGAAGACCTTATCGTGAAAGGTCCTGTTCCTTAAAGGTTACCTATCGTCCACATTGCCCTGGGTTAT
Source organism: uncultured Flavobacteriaceae bacterium (assembly GCA_938010765.1). Taxonomy (GTDB): domain Bacteria; phylum Bacteroidota; class Bacteroidia; order Flavobacteriales; family Flavobacteriaceae; genus Pelagihabitans. The sequence continues at coordinate 20,268 of CALLVX010000014.1, forward strand.
CACGAAATCCAGTATCTCGCCCCTTTGGCTGATCACGATATGAAGTTTAAAACCAAAGAGCCACCCCATGTTGCCCCTTTCGTTGGAAGCGATACCCTTGAATACCTTGTTCTGTTTTTCCCTTTTGTAATGGCACGCCTTGATTACCGTGGAGTCTAAAAAAGATATCCCGGAACATTTTCCCAAACAGCAGGTTTGAAGAAATATGACCATTGGCGGCATTGCCTTTTTTTGAAGTTCGACAAAACGGTTATAGGATACCGTATCGGGAAAGTCATCTCTCATGTGCCGCTTTACATAATCGATATAAAAATGTCTCGGGCAACGATACCCTTTCAGGTGAAACAGGATCATGATGGTGATCACCTCGCTATCGTTCATTTTGGACTTTCTGTTCCTTTTCCTCTTGAAATTATCGTTTTGAATCTAATTCTGGGCCAAAATACGGTTCATTTCTTTGCGAAAATCATCGATATGACAGAAAATTTCGGTAATTTAATCTTTTGAAATCATAGGCGATTATTTGCTTAAATATATGAATTTCAGATACTTAAATAAAATAAATTATAACCTATTTCTCTAGGAAATTATTGAATTTCTTATGTCGAACTCACGTTAACAAGGGTCAATTTCTTGTAGGCTTAACATCGCATATTAACGGAAGTCGTATACATAAAGCCTTTTTTGAAACCCCTTCACTTTATATTCCGCAATTGGTGTTACCCCATCAAAGGCAAATGTGAGACTAAGTACAAGGCAGCTTTCGAATGCCCCGCTCTCTAAAAGCCGGTTCATAACAGGAACCGACATATAAGAATAGACCACCGATTTTTCGGGAATGGTATAGTTGAAAATATTCGATTTTATAAAGGAAATGGGTAGCTTGTTAAATCGATTTTTCAAACGTGAAACAAAGACCGCGAAAAAATCAAGTTCCACAGCAATGATCGATTTCCATTGGAACTTTCTAGCGGCGATAGTGGTGATTTTTGCATACCCAGCACCTATCTCTACAAAATTCATTTCTTCCGGTTTTGGAACATATTTATGAATGGCTTCTAGCAATGGTTTTTCCACATGCTTGAGATTACTTGAAACCAAAACAACACGGTCTTTACGTGCCAAAACCGATAATTGCTGGAAAGCAAAGAAGACCAAAAATACTATGAGCGCGGTTAAGAAAATTAAATATGCAGTATCTCCCATGTGAAATTAATAGTATTTAAGTAAGCCGCTTTTAAACGAAAGAGCAAAAGTAACACAACGATTTCGGAATATAAGTGCAAACCTTTTTTAATCGAGATTCAACTATGTATGAGAAAGCTCCTTGATCGTCTGCTTAAGGATACCCACTTGCATTTTTTTAGAAGTGGTTAAAAGTTAACAGTCGATTGCTATTGTTCAATATCCCGCGCTTCAAACCCGGTTATTTCATTCGCTTCGAACTCTGGAGTCACTTCAATAGGGTTGCAGCATACCTCACAGTCTTCAACATAGGTCTGTCTTGATATTGACGGGTCAAGCAACATGGAAATTTCTTCCCAGCAATACGGACATTGAAAAAAGTGTTCGTACATGTTTTACTCGATAATCGAGATTTATAATACTCCGACGTCTGAACGACCAGTGTTCAGAGTGGCTTGTGTCGAAATCAAGGTTAAATTTCCTTTTAATGCCTCGTGGGCTCGCCCCGAGGTAGGTTACTAGAATTCAATATTCAATAACTGTCCCGTGAGTTGCAGTAATTGCAATTCGGCCAGTTTTGCATCGTACTTTGCCAAATTCTTATTGGTCTGCGCATTCAGCAGATTAATTTGAGCCTGCCGAAACTCTATAGACGTAATACTTCCCAATAGAAACTGTTCTTTGGATCGCTCAAAGTTGTTTTGGTTGGTGCGCACATTTTGCGTTTGAATAGAAAAAATATCCAAGCGATTTTGATAAATGGCCATGGCATTTTGAATATCTCGATCTACTTCGAGCACTACTTGTTGTTTGAGTAATTCTTGATTTTCATAGGCTATTTTCGCATTTTTTACGCGAACTTTAGTACTGCCACCATCAAACAAATTCCAAGAGAGGCTTGCTCCAACTCCAAAACTCCATGTTTCATTGTTGGTTCCGGGAAAAAAGGCCGAGGCGGCACTTTGGTTCAAATTCCAACCATACGATCCATTAAGCCCAATAGTAGGAAGATACCCAGATTTACTTACCTTGATATCATAGGCATTGATTTGGAGGTTCTTCTCGTTTTGTAACAACGACACATTGTTTAAATTGGCTTTGGCGATATGTTCTTCCAATGTTATCTTAGGAATGAAATTTACCAAGGTATCTACTGTAAAAGCCTCATTCAAATTCTGACTCAGTACCACGTTGAGGTCTCGTTTTACGTTTGCCAGTTGTTGGCGGTTGTTCAAAAGGTTGATGCTATCGTTAGTGACATCCACCTGGGCGTTTAAAATGTCCAATTTTGTATTTTGTCCATATTCAAATGCGTATTCTGCCCTTTTGATTCGTTGTGTGGAAACTTCTAATGCCTGCTGAAGCACATTTTCATTTTCAGTAAGTCTTGCCACTTCAAAATACACACTAAACAATTGTATCATGGTATTTTCAATAGTCTCCCGTGCTTGTAATTCGCTTAGTTGGTATTGTTCTTTTAGTCTTTTGTAGCTATAAAGGCGACCAAGCCCATCGAACAGGGTGTAGTTGGCATTTAAAGAACCATTATACCGTTGTGCCTCCGCCTTATAAATATCTATATCGGCCCTAGGGCTTCCGTCTTCATTAATCTGTCCTGGAAATTCGATTGTTGAATCGTCCCTGTTGTAGTCGGCTCCGCCGATAGCTGTCAAAGTAGGTAAGTACCCTGAATTTAAAACCCCTTGGTTGTTATCGGCAATTTCCACCTGGTTCTTCGCCACTTTAATGCCAAAGTTATTTTCCAATGCCATGGCCACGGCTTGTTGTTTTGAAAGTATTTGTTCTTGTGAAAAGAGTACCAAGTGTCCCAATAAAAAAAACAGGAAAAGGATAGAAGTATGCTTCATTCGTTTATAGATTCTTACTTGTGCCATTGTTTGCTTTGTAAATTTCGACGGGTGCCTGTTCATGTCCCGGAATAGCTTCATTTTCTGGTAATGGTCGGCTTTCCGTTCCTATTTCTAGGGCTTCTTTTTGTTCTTTGATGGCGCGCTCTACTTCCTCCTTGGTAATCTCATTTCCGGTTGCCAACCATTTGGTATTTACCTTCACCTTATTGCTTACCGATAAGAATATAGGAAGCATTAAAAGCGTAAGTACGGTCGCAAAACCGATACCATAGGCAATGGAAATTGCCATGGGGATTAAGAATTGCGCTTGTCTACTGGTTTCGAGCATTAAGGGCGCCAACCCGGCAATGGTAGTAATCGAAGTCAAAAAGATGGCACGAAAGCGAGAGCGTCCCGCTTCGAAAATGGCTTCATCGAAATTCATGCCCGAACGAAGGTTGCTATTAAATTTTCCAATCAATACAAGCCCATCATTCACCATAATACCAATAAGTGCTATAATCCCCAACATAGAAAGAATATTGATAGGAAAATCATGGATCCAATGGCCCCAGGCAACCGCGGTTAAACTAAAGGGAACTAAAAGCAATAGTATGAGCGGCTGACTAAAACTTCGAAAAGTAAAGGCAATAGTAATATAGATAAGCACAAGCACCGAGAGCCCTACAACATTAAGGCTGTCGAAAAGCTTGTTGCGTTCCCTGTTTTGCCCTTCATACGAAGCGGTAACCGTGGGGTATTTCGATTGTATATCGGGCATTATCTGCGTTTGTATTTCGGCCATCACATCTACAGCGCTGGTGGTTTTGGCATTTTGAAGATCCGCTGTTAGCTGTATTTCCCGTTGCCCTTCCAATCGATTGATGGCAACATCACCACGTTCAATACTATAACTTGCTATTTCCTTCATAGGCACCCTGCTTCCCGACGGGGTCACAATACGCATTTCATCCAAGTCGGTTATAGAAGACCTGTTTTCTCGATCATACCGTACCCAAACCCGTATTTCATCCTGACCGCGTTGAAAGCGCTGTGCTTGTGAACCGAAAAAGCCGGCTCGTACCTGGTTCATGACCGTTCTAAGGTCTAAGCCAAGTAAATAGGCATTCTCCTTGAGTTCTATTCGAATTTCCTTGATCCCGGCCGGATCGTTGTCGGCAACATCTTTCAAGGCAGAATTGTTCAACAATGCATCTTTTAGTTCTTTCTTAGCTGCTTTTAACTCTGTAATGTTATTGCCAAGAAGGGAAACCGAAACGGGATCGCCACCAAAGTTACCTCCGGATCCATAGATGAGGCTTTCAGCCCCTATCACGGGTCCTACTAACTCACGTAACCTATTGGTTATTAAGTCTGCTACAACAGCATCGGGCCGTTCTTCCCCTGGTAGTAGGTTAATAGATAAGGTTGCGGCAGAAGATCCTGGACCCACATTTTTGATGACATTTTCAAAGAGCACCTTATCGGTTCCTTTAAGATACTTATCGGTCAATTCTTGATTTACGATTTGCGACTTCTCCTCTATAAGACTAATAATCGAATCGGTGACCTTTTCATTGGTGCCGTTGGGCATGAGCAATTCGATCTGAACGCGATCGCTTGCGATACGCGGAAAGAAGGCCGTACGTATAATACCCCCGGCAATAGAACCAAAGGTAAGTATCAATGCCGCCGCAAAAATAGCGAAGGTGAGCAGTTTGTTCGAAAGTGCGAATTTCAGTGCCGGACTGTAAACCGTATCGCGCATCCAAATCATAAAACGGTTCCCTGTTTCGTTAATGATCCGAAGTTTTGCAAAGGCACGGGCAATCCCGGTCTTAGGTTTTTTATCTATTGGTTGCAATGCTTTTGAATGTGCCAAATGTGCCGGTAATATAATCAAGGCTTCCACCAATGAAACCACCAGCGTTAGAATTACGATGACCGATACTTCCCCAAAGAAATCCCCGATACGCCCATCTAAAAATAGGAAGATAGAGAAGGCCAAGATGGTCGTGATGATTGCTGAAATAATCGGTGGGATCACCTCCATGGTGCCATCGATCGCGGCCTGGATCGGTGTCTTTCCTTTTTCATAATGTTGGTAGATGTTCTCGGCAATAACGATACCGTCATCGACCAAGATTCCGATCACGATGATCATTCCGAACAAAGACAATACGTTGATGGTGACATTAAAGAACCCAGCAAAGACAAACATTCCTAAAAAGGCAATAGGAAGACCAAAGGCAACCCAAAAGGCCAAACGAGTGTTCAAAAACAACGAAAGAAAAATCAACACCAAAATCATCCCAATAATGGCGTTTTCGGTCAAAAGCTCTGTTCGTTGGGTAAGGGTAGTAGAACGGTCGCTAACGATATCTAGTTGAATGTTATCGTATTTCTGATTGAATTCTACCACATAGGCCTTTACTTTTTCGGCCGACTCTACCAGATCTTCTGTATTCGTACTGGTAATCGTAGTGCTAACAGATAAATTGCCATTGAAATAGGTAGAATTAGGTGTTTCCGAAAACCGATCCCGAATAATTGCAACATCTTTGAGCCGCACCGTACGCCCGGAAGGATCTGCTTTCACAATAATGTTCGAGAGTTCATTGCCGTAGTAACTTCTATTGTTGGCGCGAATTAGGTACTCCTCGGCATTTGTTTTGATGTTTCCACCTGTGACCAAAATATTGGCATTGCCGACAGCCTGTGATACTTCCGAAAAAGAGATATTGTAGGCCAATAGTTTGTTCTCGTTAACGGCAATCTCAATTTCCTCCTCAGGATATCCTGAAATATTTATTTGGGATATGCCTTCCATTGCCCGAATGTCGTTTTCTATTTGCCGGGTCACTTGCTTTAGCGTAACCAACGGAATGTTTTCTCCGCTAAGGGCAAATGTCATCGTCGGCCTTACCGCTTCTAGCTTAGAGACGATCAAGGGTTCCATGCCCCCGGGGAATGTAGGGACTCTGTCTACCGCATTTTTCACCTCGAGTAGCATAAAATCAATATCCCTGCCTTTCTCTATTTCAACGTTGATACTACCGCTATTTTCTCTTGAGGTAGAGGTGACTCTTTCGACCCCCTCTAGTCCTTTTAGGTTATCCTCGATCTTTAAAACAATCCCTTCCTCTACCTCTTGGGGCGAAGCTCCGGGATAGGTTACCGTAATGAACACGTTTTTTGATTCGGTAAGTGGGAAAAACGAAGATTTTAAGCCAATGGCCCCCGCGACCCCGAAAATTAAGAAAGCGATTACGATTACATCGACCGCTACATGGTATTTTATGAAATAGGCAATTAACTTTCTCATAATCCTTGGCTGTTCGCTGTGTTATCATTGAAGACCTTAACGGCCATTCCTGCATACGCACCTACCAAGGGTTTGCTCATCATAGTGGTGCCATTGGGAACTTCTTTAACGACTACTTTTTTGTCGGTAAAATAAACTGGACGTACTTCTATAAGGTCTAAAACAGAATCGCGTACAACAAAAATCCGATTGTTTTCCAGCAACAGGTTCCGGTCAATTTCAATGGCCTCGGCTTCCTCCTTGGCATCAAGTTGTGCCTCTAAGTACATGCCTTCTTTTAAGCTATTGTCCCGAACTTCTATGAACGCCTTAATAGTTTGTGTTGCCTGATCAATGTTGCCATTGATCCGTACTACTTTTCCCTTATACGTTTTATAGGTATCCAAACTGCTAAGGTTTACCGCCTCCCCGATTTTTAATAAGTCGCTATAAGTCTTACTAACGGCGACCTCGAGTTCATAAACATCTGTGTTGATAAATTCACCCAATTTCTGACCAGCGCGTACCAAGGTACCTTCGGTAACCAAGGCCTCGGTGAGAATTCCGCTAAAGGGAGCAGAAATGCGATATTTAGATAAGCGTTGTTCCAGGTTTTTTACATTATAAAAACTGGTTAAAATTCCCCTGCCCGATATAAAATATTTTTCTTTGTCGGTGCTCATTTCTGGTAATGGCGGGGTGCTTTTCGACATGTCGAATCCGTTGAGGTAGGTTTCCCATTTTGCAAAAATATCCGGATAATCCAATCGCAGATCTGGCATTACCGAAGTAAGTTGATTGTATAGATTGCTTTTGGCGGACTGCACCGTAGCGGCGTATTCGGCCGCATCGATTCGGATAATGGTTTCCCCCTTATTGTAGGCAGTTCCGCTTCGGAACAATTTGTTTCCTGTTCGGAAGACTCCCTGTACTTCCGAATAGAGTTCTACCCGGTTTTTGGCCCTAAGATTGCCATTGGCCGGAACCACAATGGGTACCGTGCCATTCTGAACCACCTCTGTAAAAACGGTCTTGACCACCTTTGTGGTTTTTGGCTTAAAACTCTTTTTGCTGGCCGCAATCTCTTTGGCTCCAAAATAGGCTCCTATGATCAGTAAAATACCTAGTAGTGATAGTATTAGTTTCCGCATGCTGTTGGTTATAGTGGTAGTGTTTTTCCGGTGAAATTGAATTGTACTTTTTTAAGTAGTCGTATGATTGTCTTTTTTTCCTCCAAGGTAAGACCATGCTCCATGGTGGCCATCAATTCTTTTATTACAGGGCGTGTACGTTGAAATATAGAACGACCCTTTTTTGTAAGAAAAACTTCATTATTGCGTTTATCTTCACTGCTTTGTTTTCGGGTGATATAGTTTTTAGCTTCCATTTTTGAAAGTAGCCGTGCCAAGGAAGATTTGTCGCGAAAGGTAAGCGCTGCCAGCTCGTTCTGGTTAAGCCCATCTTGATCATGTAACTTTTTTAAAACGATCATCTGTTCCTTGCTGAGATCCAGTTGATAACGGCACATGGCTTCTTGCATATGATAGTCCACTATCTTGGTAGTTTTACCTATCCAAGGTCCGATAGACTGTTCGAAATCGATTATCAACTGCTCTTTTTTCACCTGACAAAACTAGGTAAATCGCAAATGGTTGCATGTGCAACTATAGTTAAATGTTTATTAATTTTTTACTTCTTTATACAATCTGGGAAAGCTTTCGATTTCGAAAACACGTATATTTTATGACTTCGAAACTATAATCCAAGAGCTAAAATCCTTTCCGTATTTCTATTTTTAAGGATATCGGGCTATTGCCCTTTTATTTCTCGGAATAGGCCTGAAGAAAACCAAGGATAAAGGTGCTCCTGCTTTTAAGTGAATCAAGTCAATAGTTTGTAAGTGGAAAAAACTTGTTTATTATTTGTTTCCCTGCAAGTTTTTTGCAGGGAAGGTGATTAATTTTACAAAAGTATTGAATATCTATTAATCCACATTGATTTTAAAGCCTTGTTCGATAAGGGTTTAGGCCGTGCAAGAAATAGAGGAGATTGAATGTCTTCTTGAAAAACAATCATAAATGAAGGTTTACTATACAAAAAAAAAATATTATTCCTTAACTATTTAATAATAAAAACACTAATTTGCTGTAAGTTTAGTAGGATGACCAACCAACTATTTTTTTGAAAACATTTTATTTCCCCCCCCCTATATCTTCTCTCTAGTTCTTTATACTAGACAATTATATGATACGTCTTTCAAAAATTTGGAATTAGATTAATTGTACTTTGATGTAAAGCATCGAATGCTGTTTTAATAATGGTCGCTTATTAAGGTTTAGCAATAGTATTTTAACTGTTCACAATAAAAAGAAAGCGTATTTCAGTTTTAACAATGTTCGCGCTTCAATTGCGATATTTTTGAGATCATTTTGTCAGAAAATAAAAAGTAATCAATCTTATAATCATAACTATGAAAACCAACCTTGCTCCCTTTGTTAACCACGTTTATTCATGTGTAGCCCTTTTGGGGTGTCTGTTTTTGACATCCAATGTGGTCGTTGCGCAATGTTCGGGCGATATTGAAAATAGTTCAACCGATACCAGTCCAATACAATTTACATCCTCTTCTATGGCGTCAGGTGCAGATTCGGCGACCGTGGTAAACAATGGCGGGGTTTGTGGTTTAAGGGTGCAGAACGCAGACAGTGGCCAACCGTGGGCGCGGGCAAGGATACGGATCGACATGCAAACGGGCCTTATAGAACCAGGAGACCAGGTGAACGTAAGTATCGATGCTAATGTAGCTAGTGGGCAGGGAAGGGTAGAATATGTCATTAATAATCTGCCCAATTCTTCTGGGCAAAATAACAAAACATTTACAGGAACGGGTCCTCATAACTATACCACCACGTTTACGGTGCCTTCGAACACGACAACGCTTGATCTTTGGATTTTTAGTAATTATAACCAATACGGCAATGGCGGCGATGTGACCTATTCGAACATCAATGTGAGCAAGGTGGGGGCAAATAATTGTGCTTCTATCGGACTTTTAACGGAATATAGGATCAATACTGGTCCTTGGTCTTCTGGTGCGAGCAGTGTGACAGTGAACCCGGGAGATAATCTAACCTTGAGCGGGGTGCCTAATACACTTGCCGTGTCGGTGACCGACCCTGCAGGACAAGTGCATGGTGATAATTATGTAGTAGCAAATGTTACTGCGGCGGATGCCGGAATCTATACCATTACCGAATCAGGCGGTTGTTCCGTAACGGTAGAGGTCAGCGTGGCCGGCGGCTCCGATACCCAACCACCTGCAACTCCTACGGGTATGACCGCCAGCAATGCAACCAGCACGACGGTCGACCTTAGTTGGAATGCAGCCACCGATAATGTCGGAGTTACAAATTACCTTGTGTATACCAATGGGAGCAATGCGATCAATGTTGGGAATGTGACCAGCTACCAACGAACGGGCCTTTCACCTAATACCACCTACGATTTCTTGGTACGGGCGGTAGATGCTGCAGGTAACCAAAGTGCCAACAGCAATGATGCAACGATCTCTACCACTGGCGGCGGCAACTCAGGCACCAATCTGGCCTTGGGTAAAACGGCTATTCAGTCAAGTACCTACGGTTCCCCGAACCTTGGTCAAGCTTCCAACGCGGTAGACGGGAACACCGATGGAAATAGAAACGCAGAATCTATTACTCATACAGACAATGTTGAAACCCCGACCTGGTGGCGAGTAGACCTGGGTGCAGCATACAATATTAGTAAAATCGATATATACAACCGTACCGATGGAGTGCAAGCCACTTGGGACCGTCTGATCGGAGCTAAAGTATATGTGGGCTCGGTAGATTCAACAGACCCCAACGATTATACAGATCTGAACATTACCCTCACAGCTCAAACCGCACAAAGCTACCCCAACCTTTCGGGTACCGGTCGCTACGTAATGGTTTCCTTACCTAGTGGTAATTTCCTTTCCCTTGCCGAAGTGGAAGTATATGGGAGCTCTATAACGGATCCCGGACCGGGAGGTGATTCGGCATGGACGGCCAGTAGTTTTGGAATTGACTTTAATCCAAACGGAACTGCGAATGGCAATGTGGGTATCGGTACCCAAGCCTTAAGCGGATACCGCTTGGCCGTAGATGGTAAAATTCGAACACGCGAAGTTCGGGTCGACAATGACAATTGGGCCGATTATGTATTCAAGCCCGACTATGAATTGCCGAGTTTGGAGGAGGTACAAAGACATATCAACGAAAAGGGGCATTTGATCAATATCCCCTCGGCCACAGAAGTACATGCGAATGGTTTTGAGCTTGGAGAAATGAACAAGCTGCTCTTGGAAAAAATAGAAGAGCTCACGCTTTATATGATTGAACAAGACAAGCAACAAAAAGCATTAGAGCGCGAGTTGACGAAACTGGAAAACAATAAGTAGGACCCTATGAAACTAATAACTATGAAAACGACCCTCATTTTGTTTTTTGCCTTTGCCATAACCGCGGTTACGGCGCAAGATGCCTTCTGGAATGCTTCGGGGGAAACCATAAGCTTTACATCGGCAGACCCCAATGATGATATTCA
>CALLVX010000015.1 GCA_938010765.1 uncultured Flavobacteriaceae bacterium
TCCTAAATAACCAACCAAACTTTAAATTATGAAAAACCAATACTTAAAGTTATAAGGGAACCACCCCTTATGACAACGAATTTACTACATGATCTTAACTTGGTAAACCCTTTTAACTTACTTTAACTATTCTCTTAACAGATATTTATAGTTATGGCTTGTTTAGACCTTTTTATTAAGAGTATTTTAGGAACCTTATCACCTTACTTCAACCGGTATCAGGGTAAAACCTCCCTTTCTTGGAGATAGCAAAATGTTTTAAGCCAATTGTATTTGTGCATTAATAGCACTACAAAGTACCACGCGATTCCTGCTCGCGTTCTATGGATTCAAAAAGCGCTTTGAAATTTCCTTTGCCGAACGATTTGGCTCCCTTTCGCTGTATAATTTCTATAAACATGGTAGGCCTATCTAAAATAGGTTTGGTAAAAATTTGCAATAAATAACCCTCTTCATCCCGATCTATTAAAATGCCCAATTCGCTCAGTGGTTGTAGTTCTTCGTCAATTTCCCCTACACGATCTAGTACTTCTTCATAATAAGTAGCTGGGACGGTTAAAAACTCGATACCTCTATTTTTTAGTGCACTGACCGTTTCTATTATATTGTCTGTTGCCAAGGCCATGTGCTGCACTCCTGCTCCGTTGTAGAATTCGATATACTCTTCTATTTGTGATTTTTTACGTCCGTCTGCAGGTTCATTGATTGGGAATTTGATCCTTCCGTTACCATTGCTCATTACCTTGCTCATTAAGGCGGTGTATTCAGTTGAAATATCCTTATCGTCAAAGGAGACTAATTGTGCAAAGCCCATTACCTTGGCATAAAACTCACACCATTTGTTCATTTCGTTCCAACCAACATTCCCTACCATGTGATCTACGAATTTTAAACCCACATCCGATGGCTTATAAAAAGGTTCCCATTTGCGATAGCCTGGCATAAAAATACCGGTATAGTTAGATCGTTCTACAAAAACATGAACGGTTTCTCCATAGGTATGTATTCCCGAAAGTACAATAGCACCATCAGAATCCGAGATGGTTTTGGGTTCAAAATAACTTTCTGCACCGCGTTGGGTCGTTTCTTGGTAGCTTTTGGTGGCATCATCTACCCACAAAGCGATAGTCTTTACCCCATCTCCGTGTGCATCGATATGTCTGTTAATATCGCCGCCCGATTTTAAAGGTGAAGTAAGCACAATGCGTATTTTACCTTGTTTAAGTACGTAAGAAACCTTGTCTTTTTGGCCAGTTTCCAAACCTGCGTAGGCCAAGGGTTGAAACCCCCATGCGGCCATATAATAGTGCGCTGCTTGTTTGGCATTACCCACATATAGCTCTATATAATCTGTTCCTAATAGAGGAAGAAAATCTTTTGCTTCTGGGTTTTCTACGGGTAATTGTAACGAGGTTTTATCTAATGTTGACATAATCTATTTTTTATAAATTGCTATGAAAATTGCATGCTTCCCGGCAGGAAACACCATGTTTTTAACGTATTTGCGGCTCCACTGAAATGAAGAGAGGTACGTTAATTACCACATTGCCCTTAGATGGGCCGTAATATCAACTCTTAGTTGTAGCATCTTGACTGCAAATATCTGAAAAAAGAATGGGTTTTGAGGGTTAAGGACCTCAAAACCAATAACCAATACTAAAAAAAAGATTGTCACTGTTTCCTTCGGGGCTCCAGGAATAAATTACCTGTACGGGCCCAATAAACGACTCCCAGCCATAACCAACCCCGTAGCCCGAAAAATTTGGACTAGTGAACCAATCGCCCGTTCTAAACAAATCATCATCTACATTGGCATAGTTTACCGAAAATAACAGGTGGTTTTTTCGGACAAATTCATAATCGAGCCTGCCGTATGCCTTTACATAACTATTTCCAGGGAGGCTTAAAAAATCATACCCCAAAAAAGGCACAAAATTATTGATCAGATCAGTACCAAAGCCTCCCAGCACAAAATCAAATGAGGTAACGTTTGAAGTACCCAATTTAAAACCACCTTCTGCTTCAACATTCAGTGACAAATTCCTAAATATTGGAAATGCCGTACCTCCTCTTAGTTTGGTTACAGAGAACTCCTTGAAATTTTCGTTAAAATCAGAAGAAAGTATGTAAAAGTGAAAGTCTCCATTAAAATAGACTCCCTTGGAAGGGAAGTATCGATTATCATACGTATCGAGCTTTAATTGCCCAAAAGCACTGTAGAAGTTACTATTCTCAAAAAGGGTACGGCCATCTTCTACACGTAAGCTATTAGTTACCTCTTCATCTACTAGCTCGCCCAGCGTACGTGTGCTATACTTTAAGAATTTGTGTTCGGCACCCAAGGTAAAGGCAAATTCCTCGCGCAGTACCGTTTGCACATACGCTTGGTTCGTAATGTCTGTTACCGACAAGTTGATGTTATTAACATTTAGACCTGGCGGGACCTCAAAGTTACTTCGAATCAATCCGAAATCGATTTCTCGTTCAAAATCATTCAATCGAGAATTTACACCAAAACTCCAATAGGAGCCCTTATCTACATAGTATTCGAAATTGTATCGCAGGTTGTCTCCTAAAATAAAATCGAACGAAGATACATCGTCTCGCATGAGAAAGTTCTTTCGCGTAAGGTTTACCAAAGCTGCACTAGTATACAACTCGTCGTAATGTGCGCCCAATCTTAGAAAGGTTCTTTGTTGTGTTTCGTTTAGACTTAGAATCAGATCTTCCCCGATACCATTATGAATCAACTTGTAACGTATGGTTTTGAAGTTACCGGTCGCCGACAAATTACTGATTCCTTGCTGCAGGCGTTCAAAGGTTATCTTCTTTCCTAGGTCAAAGCGTAATTTCCCCTTTACATAGCCGCGACTGAAATTTTTCATATCACCATTTATGATCAAACGGTTTACAATTAATGTATCTTTTGTGGCTACTGGTTTAACTATGACCCTTTCCATATTCTGGTAACGAGAAAGTTTTTGAAGCTCACCGAGTTGCTCGAAGGCGGCCAATTCCCCTTTCTTTGTTATTTCATCGAAGGCCTGAAAATCGATCAACGAATACTCGCTAATATCCGGTTTGATATAGATATCGGTTTGTCCCGATTTTTCCTCCATTGCTTCTACAGTTCGATAGTTGTTGACTTGCTGCAAAATTTCTGTCGCAGAAGAAAGTTGGTCTTTGTTAGCAAGACCGTGCTGTACATCAGACCCAATAATTACATCGGCCCCCATTGCTTTGACCTCTTCTATGGGATAATTATTAACGATGCCGCCATCTATAAGCGTTTGACCATTGATATTCGCTGGCTCAAAAAGTGAGGGCAAGGCTGCACTTGCCATCACAATTTCTGGTAGATACCCTTTGTTCAACAATACCTCTTTCCCTGTCTCCACGTTGGTTGCAATGCAAATAAAAGGTATAGGTAAGTGCTTAAAATCTCTTATATCCTTTACGTGATATAATAATCGTACGAGTTCGTTGTATACATTTTGCCCTCCTGAAAACGCCTGAGGTATACTTACTTTGTATTTGTCGAAAGGTAGGGTAAGTGCATACCGCTCAGAATCTTCTTTTTCGTAAAAGGTTTTGGCGCTACGCGGCAGGTTATCCTGGATTAGCCTGCTAAAGTCTACATATCTAAAAATAGAGTCGAGTTCGGTCGCCGAATAGCCGGCCGCATAAAGTGCCCCTACAATAGCGCCCATACTCGTACCACCTATATAGTCTACTTTAACCCCCGCTTTTTCTATTACCTTGAGGGTTCCGATATGTGCCATTCCTTTCGCCCCGCCACCACTAAGGACCACTCCTACTTTTAAACGCTCGCTATTATCCCTATCCTGAGCGTTGGCCAAGATTGAGCAAATTAAAACGAATATGAGCATGAAGGTGATACGCATTCTTAGTTGTTGGTCGTTATTTTAAATGAAATGTTTCATAAATTTTTTTTGCCTTTGAAAAACCGACCGCAATTGTCAAATCTTCTATAGAAGCTTCCTTTATTCTTTTCACCGATTTAAAGTTTTTCAAAAGTTCTTGAGCGGTTTTTTCTCCAATACCCTCGATTTGTTCCAGTTCTGAGTTAATCGCCGCTTTACTTCGCTTATTCCGGTGAAAGGTAATACCAAAACGGTGGGCCTCATTTCTTAGTTGTTGTACGATTTTAAGACTTTCCGATTTTTTATCTAAATATAGTGGTATCGGATCCTCGGGGAAGTAGATTTCTTCCAATCGTTTGGCGATACCTATGATCGCTATTTTTCCTCTTAGGCCCAATACGTCCAAACTTTTTAATGCGGAGGATAACTGCCCCTTACCGCCATCGATTACTATTAATTGTGGTAAAGAAACTGCTTCCTCCAACAAGCGCTTATAACGACGAAAAACAACTTCTTCCATAGAAGCGAAATCATCTGGCCCTTCGACTGTTTTAATATTATAGTGTCGGTACTCTTTTTTGGAAGGTTTGCCATTTCTAAAAACTACGCAGGCCGCAACAGGATTGCTGCCTTGCATATTGCTATTATCGAAACATTCGATATGCCTAGGTTCCTTTGACAAGCGTAAATCTATTTTCATTTGGCCCATGATTCGATTGGTATGCCTGTCTGGATCAATGATCTTAATTTGGTTGAAGCGTTCCTGACGAAAAAATCGGGCGTTTCTCTCACTAAATTCAACGATTTTTTTCTTGTCTCCCAATTTCGGCACAGTGACTTTCAAATGAGGTTCTACAGTTACATGAAAAGGTAGGTATAATTCATTCGAAAGAGAGTCGAATCGTTGCCGAATCTCCACGATGGCCAATGGCAGCAAGTCTTCATCTTTCTCCGCTAGTTTTTTCTTTATTTCTAGGGTATGGGAACGCACTATCGAACCGTGTGATAACTGCAGGAAATTAACATAGGCAAAGGCGTCGTCCGAAATAATCGAAAAGACATCAACATTATTAATTTTTGGATTAACAATTGTAGACTTGGCCTGGTAGTTCTCTAAAACGACTACTTTTTCTTTTATTTGTTGGGCCTCTTCAAATCTCATTTCATCGGCAAAGTCCTTCATTTGCTGCTTCAGATATTGAATCGAAGACTTAAAGTTCCCTTTTATTATTTCTCTGATATCCTCGACCTGTTTATGATACTCCTCCTCTATTTGTAGACCAATACAGGGGGCCTTGCAATTGCCCAGATGATATTCTAAACAGGCTTTGTATTTTCCCGCCGCTATTTTTTCTTTAGAAAGATCGTAGTTGCAGGTTCGCAAAGGGTATACATTCCTTATTAAATCAAGAAGTGTACGCACTGTTTTCATGCTGGTATAGGGACCAAAATACTCAGAACCATCCTTAATCAACTTTCGTGTTGGGAAAATCCTTGGGAAGCGTTCATTTTTAATACATATCCAAGGGTATGATTTATCATCTTTTAAAAGCACGTTGTATCTGGGACGGTACTTCTTTATCAAATTGTTTTCCAACAAAAGTGCATCCGATTCCGTTGGCACTACTATATGCTTAATGGCCATGATTTTTTTGACCATTACCCTTGTCTTACCATACGCGTGGTTCTTATTAAAATAAGAAGCCACTCTTTTTTTGAGGTTCTTTGCCTTTCCTACATATAAAATCTTATCGTCGACATCATAAAACTGATAGACCCCGGGATTATCGGGTAAGGTACTTAACTGAATTTCGATAGGTACTTGGGGCATTGTTATATTGGTGGGTCTTTTACGGTTTACAACCGTAAAGTACTATGTTTTTATAAAAGCACCCAGCTATTTTATTTTTTTAACCCTGCTTTGGCAATGTGATAATCGTTCGTTCAAAAATTGAAAATTTGAAAAAAAACACCTTGAGAAAATAACATTTTGATAAAAAATGGTCGTCAATCGGTCTTGTTGATCCTAAAATATAGTCAAAACATGGTCGTATTTTAACCTAAAAACAGGTTTTTGCGCCTTCTTAAGTAAAAAAAATGGCCCGTAGGAAAAAACCTTACTAACTAAGAAGGAACTATAAACAGCTTACTGTTGAATTTTTATATTTCTGTAAATCAATTATTTACAGAAATATTTAATTTATTTTAACACTTAATTCTAACGCTGCTTTTGCTCGGAATTATGAAAATGATGTATTTCAACGGCAAAAACTTGCATTTTAAAGATTTTTTAACGGTTTTTTTACCTATATTTAAAAATCGAAATCATTCAACACATGGACAAGTATTTAATCACCCTCGGGTTATATCTAATGCTGATGTTGTTTTTCAAGATTTACTATGTTGTAAGTTTGAAAGAGTAACAACTGATATTAAGTTACTCCCTACTTATTCTACTTAAAGAGCCCCCACCTCCTTAAGCGTTTAATCCAGA
Source organism: uncultured Flavobacteriaceae bacterium (assembly GCA_938010765.1). Lineage (GTDB taxonomy): Bacteria > Bacteroidota > Bacteroidia > Flavobacteriales > Flavobacteriaceae > Pelagihabitans. The sequence continues at coordinate 6,379 of CALLVX010000015.1, forward strand.
ATCATGCTCAAAAAAGAGTTGAGATTGAACTATAGTATCCTTAGAGAGAACACAGCTAGAGAAGCGCTACTAAATTCAAGTTTGAGCATTGCCAACCAATTGCTCAAAATCCCTATTTGGAACGCTACTTATTATCATATTTTTCTGCCTATTTTCGACAAAAAGGAAATAGACACCTCCTTTGTATTATCTATACTACAAGGCAAGGATAAGCACGTGGTTTTGCCAAAAGTCATGAATTCTTCGCAGTTAAAACACTACCTTCTAACCGATAACACCAAACTGCTAACAAGTGCCTGGGGAGTTCCTGAACCCGAAGACGGTATTGAGATTACCGCGAATATTCTAGATGTTGTCTTTGTTCCTCTTTTAGCCTTTGACAAGAAAGGAAATAGAGTTGGTTATGGGAAAGGGTTCTATGACAGGTTTCTGAAGGAGTGCAAACCAGATGTCCTCAAAGTGGGCCTATCGCTATTCGAGGCCGAATCACTTATTAGCGATAGCAATTCAGAAGATGTACGCCTTGACTTTTGTGTAACCCCAGAAAAAATTTATTCTTTCAAGGATTCTTGATAGTCAGTTGTAGTAAAGGACGTTTCATCTTCCCCAGGTTTTTTTCCAAAGGCCTTTTTGTTGAATACGATAAGAATCCCCACCCCAGTGCTGATTGCTGTATCGGCAATGTTAAACACAGGGTCAAAAAAACTAAAATTATTACCTCCAAAATAAGGAACCCAATCTGGCCAAGTTGTATCTACCATCGGGAAATAAAGCATGTCTACTACCTTACCGTAAAAAAGACTCCCATACGGTTCATTAGAAAAAAGTGTAGCCATTTGTCCGCTGCTATGATCAAAAATTACACCATAAAAGACAGAGTCAATGATGTTTCCGAGCGCACCTGCGAAAATGAAAGAAACCGCCAAAACGTATGTTGGGGAAACTTTCTTCCGAATAAGGTCAAAAAGCCAATAGCCAATACCAATGATTGCAAAGAGCCTGAAAACAGTTAAAATCAGCTTTCCGACACTGTCGGAAACTGGCAAGACATCACTTAGTTTGGCGCCCCAAGCTGCCCCTTCGTTTTCAATAAATAAAATTTTGAACCAACTAAGTACTTCCACAGACTCTCCCAGAAAAAAATGGGTCTTAATAAAAATTTTGCTCCATTGATCTACAATTAAGATCAAAACAATAAGCAACAGGGATTTTTTTAAACTCATGCTTCGCATTCTAAAAGGGCAAAAATAGGGATATTATTCGGTTTTACTTAGTTGTATATTACCAGTAACGGTGTTTAATGCATAGGTGCTATTGCCTTGGGGAATACCATTTTCAGAAACCTTTCCAAACTTGCTAAATGCAGTAACTTGGGCGCCTTTACTTGTAACGTAGATACTACCACTTTGCGTACTTACTTCGACATAGTTAGACACATTTTTTAAATAACAAGTACCATCGTTTAAACTCACATCTAATTTTTCATACCTCCCTGAAATGACCAGGCTACAGCTTGTACCGAACAATTGTACACGTTTGTTATGTGGTATTTGAATTTTCAATGCAATCGAAACTACTTTGTGCGTGCTTAATTTGTCATTGGGCATCGAAAAACCCGGATAAAATCCGCTAGTAATCTGCAATGTGTTGCCCTCTTCAAGTATGCTTACTATCAAATCTTGATAGTATTCTCCGTCCATTTTAGCTTCAACGGCCATTTCGGTACCTTTTACTGTCTCCATTGCTATCTTGAAGCAGTTGGTAGCATCAATACTAATAAAAGAAACTTCGGGTTTTACCACCGTTTTTTTTACCACTTTTTGTGTACTTCCCACAAAGGAACCAAAGAGCAAAAGAAAACAAAATCGTTTAACCATTAATTATGAATAAAGAGACCTACAAAATTTATACATCTTGCAGGTCTACAATAGCTTTTCAATAGAAAATTAGAATCGCTCAACGATTTATGCATCTATTTTTGCATATTTTTAGCCTCTATGCTCAAGGTTGCATGGGGCACCAACTTTAAACGTTCTTTGTTTATCAATTTTCCAGTAACCCTACAGACGCCGTACGTCTTGTTTTCTATTCGCAACAACGCATTTTTAAGATCTCTGATAAATTTTTCCTGACGAATGGCCAATTGGGTATTCGCCTCTTTACTCATTGTTTCGGAACCCTCCTCAAAAGCTTTAAAAGTAGGCGAGGTATCATCCGTTCCATTATTCCCATCGTTCATATATGAACTCTTCAAAAGCTCTAAATGGCTTTTTGCTTTCTCTATTTTATCTTCAATAAGTCCTTTAAATTCGGCCAAATCCTTGTCGGAATATCTAACTTTTAAATCCTGTGCCATCGTATTAATGTTTTTCAATAAATAATTTTGTGTTCACGTCATCGAAAGTAATTGGTGTACCATTTTCCAGCGTTTCGCTAAAATCAAGTTCAGCGGTCAAGGTCTCTGTTTTTATATACTCTAAATTACTTTTCACAGCCTTTTCAATCAAGCTGTTTTTTAAAATTTTAATATCAATTTTATCGGTTACCTCATAACCGGCATCTTTTCTCATGTTCTGAATACGGTTAACGAGCTCTCTCGCAATCCCCTCTTCTTTCAGTTCCTCATCAATGGTAACATCGAGCGCCACTGTAATTGAGCCAGCACTTGCCACCAACCAACCTTCAATATCCTGAGAGGCGATTTCTACATCCAATAACTGTAATTTAATCGTTTTATTTTCAATTTCAAGGCTAATTTCGCCCTTTTGTTCAATTTCTTGGATATCCTCCTGCCTAAATTCTGCGACTAATTGGGCTATTTGTTTCATATCTTTCCCAAATTTAGGCCCTAAAGTCTTAAAATTCGGCTTAATCTGTTTTACAAGAATATCCGAAGCATCATCCAAGAGTTCAATTTCTTTTACATTCACTTCCGATTTAATCAAATCTGCGACTGCCTCTATTTCCTCTCTTTGTGAATTGTCTAAAATGGGGATCATAATTTTATGCAATGGTTGTCGCACTTTGATACGCTCTTTTTGACGAATAGACAATACCAAAGATGAAATCGTCTGTGCTTTTTCCATCTTTCCTTCTAATTCTTTGTCGATCATATCAACGTCGAATGAAGGAAATTCCGCCAAATGCACACTTTCAAGCTCTTCTTTTTTCGTGCCCGCTGTTAAGTCTTTGTAAAGACGATCCATAAAAAAAGGTGCTACCGGGGCCGACAATTTGGCCACTGTAAGCAAACAAGTATACAAGGTCTGATAGGCCGATATCTTATCTTTTTGGTAATCACCTTTCCAAAAACGTCTGCGGCATAAGCGCACGTACCAGTTACTTAAATTCTCTTGTACATAATCTGAAATAGCACGGGTTGCACGGGTAGGTTCATAGTCGGCGTAGGCTTCATCGACCTTCTTAATGAGCGTATGTAATTCAGAAAGGATCCACCGATCGATCTCTGGGCGTTCCCTCAATGGCACTTCTTCTTCCGAGTAATCAAATTGATCAATATTGGCATAGAGCGAGAAGAACGAATAGGTATTATATAGGGTACCGAAGAATTTTCGCTTTACCTCTACAATCCCATCTGTATCGAACTTTAAATTATCCCAAGGGTTCGCATTGCTGATCATGTACCACCGCGTTGCGTCGGCCCCGTGCTCGTTCATTGTCTCAAAAGGGTCTGCGGCATTCCCCAGCCTTTTCGACATTTTTTTACCTTCCTTATCGAGCACCAAACCATTGGAGACCACATTTTTGTATGCTACCGAATCAAATACCATGGTACCAATTGCATGTAAGGTATAAAACCAACCGCGCGTTTGATCAACACCTTCTGCTATGAAATCGGCCGGGAACGTTTTACCTTCATCGATCAGTTCTTTATTTTCAAAAGGGTAGTGCCATTGCGCATAGGGCATTGATCCGCTATCGAACCAAACATCGATCAAGTCACTTTCACGTTTCATTGGCTTGCCAGAAGCAGCGACTAAGACGATGTTGTCAACAATATTTTTATGAAGATCTACGGTATCGTAATTCGCTTCAGAAAGGTCCCCTGCCACAAAGTCCTCAAAGATATCTTTGTTCATAACCCCTGCTGCGACCGCTTTTTGCATTTCTGCCTTTAACTCTTCAATAGAGCCTACCATCAGTTCTTCTTTGCCGTCGTCGGTTCTCCAAATAGGTAGTGGAATTCCCCAATAACGTGAGCGCGATAAGTTCCAATCATTGGCATTCGCAAGCCAATTACCAAACCGGCCTTCCCCTGTAGATTTTGGTTTCCAGTTGATGGTTTCGTTTAAAGCGAACATACGGTCTTTTACATCGCTTATCTTAATAAACCATGAGTCTAAAGGATAGTAGAGTATTGGTTTATCGGTTCGCCAACAGTTGGGATAACTGTGTACGTATTTTTCGACCTTAAAAGCCTTGTTCTCTTCTTTTAGCTTAATGGCTAGTTCTACATCTACCGAGCGTTCGGGTATTTCGGCCGTATCGTAGTATTCATTTTTCACGTATTTACCACCGAACTCCCCCAACTCCCGACGGAATTTCCCCTGAAGGTCTACCAGGGGAACTGGGTTATCGTTTTCATCCAATACCAATAAAGGAGGAACTTCGGGCACCGCCTGTTTGGCCACAAAAGCATCATCTGCACCAAAAGTTGGTGCCGTATGTACGATTCCGGTACCGTCTTCGGTAGTTACAAAATCTCCACTGATGATGCGAAAAGCGTTTTCGGGATGTTGGTAGGGAAGTGCATAGTCTAACAGTTGCTCATACCGGATTCCCACCAAATCGGCCCCCTTAAATTCCTTAACTACATAGTAAGGAATTTTCTTATCTCCTTCCGTATAGTCTATCAAGTCTGGTTTTGTCGCTACCTCTTGGAATCTTCCAGTAAATTGTTTTCCCACCAAATTCTTGGCCAATACCACGTTCATAGGCTGAAAGGTGTATTGGTTATACGTTTCGACAAGCACATATTCGATTTTTGGGCCTACGGTCAACGCTGTATTGGAAGGAAGTGTCCACGGGGTGGTAGTCCAAGCCATAAAATACACTGTTCCTTCATTTTGAAGAAAACCGGGCAAGGTTTCCTTGATCGCTTTGAACTGGGCAACCACTGTCGTATCCGTGACATCTTGATAGGTGCCGGGCTGGTTCAGCTCATGGGAGCTTAGTCCGGTTCCTGCTTTTGGTGAATAAGGCTGAATTGTATAACCTTTATAGATAAGGCCCTTGTCATAAATTTGTTTTAACAACCACCATACGGTCTCCATATATTTCGACTTGTAGGTAACATACGGATCATCCATATCTACCCAGTAGCCGACTTGTTCGGTCATCTTGTTCCATACGTCTGTATACCGCATGACCGCTTTTTTACAGGCAGCATTGTACGCTTCGACCGAAATTTTCTTACCAATATCTTCCTTGGTAATTCCCAGTTCTTTTTCGACTCCCAATTCGATCGGAAGTCCATGGGTATCCCATCCGGCTTTTCGTTTTACTTGAAAACCCTTCATGGTTTTATATCTTGGGAAGATATCTTTGATCGTTCGCGCCATAACATGGTGAATGCCCGGCATGCCGTTTGCAGACGGTGGCCCTTCATAGAATACGTAACTAGGCTTGCCTTCTCTAGAGGAAACGCTCTTATCAAAAATTCCGTTTTCTTTCCAATACTCCAGAATCTCTTCTGCGACCTTTGGTAGGTTCAACCCTTGGTATTCTGCGAACTTCATATGAACTACTTCTATTACTGCATTTTAAGGCTGCAAAATTAGCGATTTTAAACGAAATTAAGTGGCTATAATAACTTCGAAATATGTACTTAATTTGATTCTTATTATTCAATTGTTAAAAAAATGCATCCAAAAATGTAAATGTTTCGTATATCTTTGCGTGTAAACATTTAAACACTAAAACAAAACAAAATGAAAAAAGTAATTTTAAGTTCAGTACTAATGCTTGCGCTTACCCTTTCTTTTACTTCTTGTAGAGATGCTGCCGATAAGGCAAAAGAAGCTACCGAAGCTGCTGCTGAGGCTGCTGATGAGGCCGGTGAGGCCGCTGAAGGAGCAATGGACAAGGCTGGTGAAGCTGTTGACAGTGCGACCGATGCTGCCGGTGAGGCGGTTGATGGCGTAAAAGATGCGGCCGAAGGAGCAATGGACAAGGCTGGTGAAGCCGTTGATGGAGCAAAAGATGCTGCCGGAAATGCAGTTGACAAAGCTGGTGAAGCTGTAGATGGCGCAAAAGATGCTGCCGGAAATGCAGTTGACAAAGCTGGTGAAGCTGTAGATGGCGCAAAAGATGCTGCCGGAAATGCAGTTGACAAAGCAAAAGAAACCGGTAAAGATGTTAAGAAAGCTGCTGGCGATGCAGTAGATAAAGCGAAAGACGCAGTGAAGAATTAAGCGTTTAGTAAATCTTTAAAAAAAAACCCTGACCCCAACGTCAGGGTTTTTTATTTTATAAACACTTACCAGAGTCGTTACAAATCAAAAACGAACCCCTATTCCTAGGACAAGGTTTGTACCTGGCGCAACAATCCCCGATGAGTAACTGCGATAGCGCTGATTGGTCATATTTTCGAGGGCCAAGCTAGCTTTCCAAGCATTCGAAATAGTATATTGCGATCTAAAATTCAACGTGTACCAAGAAGGTGCAAAAGGGTTTCCGTTTTGGTCAATTGCATAAATATACTCCTTGCTTCTTTCAGATACCGCCAAATCGTTATATGCTATTGCGCCATTGTAGTTAAGGAACAAATCGGCCTGTAGCCGTTGGTTCTTCCATACGATATGAAAATCCCCAAAGGTTGGCGCCACATGTCTTCCAGGAGATTCTGTACCATCATCTTCCTCTTCAATACCTTCGGTAAGAGTCAGGTTCGCAGAAATAGATAGGTTATCGGTCATAAAGGCATCTACCCCAAATTCAAAGCCATATACATAGGCTTTTGCTGCGTTTTGAATTGCTTGAACATTGCTTAAGGTTCCATTATACTCAATCTGTGAAGCCCCGTTAAAAAGAAAATCTCTTCGTACCAAAGCATCCACCAAGTAGGTATAGAAAGCCGCTCCCTTAACTACCAACCGGTCTTTAAAGTTCTTTTGTATTCCCAACTCGGTATTATAGGCATACTCGGGCTCCAGGTCCGGATTTGGCACTACGACCGATCCTGGTTCCGAATCGAATACCTTACCAACATCATCAATATTAGGTGCTCTAAAGCCCGTTGAACCATTTAACGTTAGCTGCAAATTCGCTCTTGGAAACCAACTTACCCCTAGACTTCCGGTAAGGGCACCATTATCTAAATTGGTATCATCAAAAGGAAACGGGAAAAAGGTTTTATCGAAAACGGCATTGATCCAAACATGACTATATCGCAATCCCGTTAGCACTGTAAAATTAGGTTTTGCTTTGTATTCCCCGTTTACATAGCCCGCCAACGTCTGCCATTTAGAACCATCAGGATAGCGGGATGCAGCGGCCGATACAACATTGGTATTTATATTGGTCTGGCTGCCTTCAGAACCTACCATATTATACACATATTCCGTACCGTAATACAGGCGAAGATTTCCTATTTTTTTATTTTCAAAATCAATATTGGTCGACAACGCATTTACTTTTTCTTTGGTAGAAAAAAGACCCGTCTCTTGAAAATCTCGATCATTTCGACTTTCTTCAAAAAACTGATATGCAGTAGTAACTTTAAGCCCATCATAAAACTTACCTTGCCCCTTTTTCTCTACTTGAAGATTTGTCATCAGCCATTTCTGCGGACCATAAAACCACTCTGCAGACCGCAGACCGTCGCCTGCCGAATTTGGACGAATTAAGCGGTCGTATCGCGAATAATTGGAAGTTTCTGAATAATGGGTATTCAGTTTAAAATGCCAATTGTTGTTCGGTTTGAATGCAATTTTTTGCAGTAGGTTAATTTGGTTATACCCGGTCGGTACTTGTTCTCTTGGGTCGGGATTGTCGACCAAACGATCCTCACCACCTGTCGTTAAAACAAAGTTGTTCCTAAGATAACTATCGGGGCCATGCTCACCCATCGTTAAACTTCCAAAATCATTATAGGTAATACTTGTCAAAAAAGCCCACTTTTTCTTTCCGACAGTTAAATCGAAATGACCCGTGTTTTCATTGTTAGCACTTGAAAATCGATAGTTTACATTCCCTGTAAGTAATAGGCTATCAGTCGTGGAAAAAAGTGGTTGTTTGGTATAAAAATTCATTACCCCGCCCATTGCATCACTCCCATAAATAACAGATCCGGGACCAAAGATGACTTCCGTGTTTTTTATTGTAAAGGGATCGATCGAGATTACGTTTTGAAGGTTTCCTCCTCTGAAAATCGCATTGTTCATTCGAACTCCATCGACAGAAAGCAACAAACGATTGGTCGAAAAACCTCGTATCATGGGGCTCCCACCGCCCAGCTGGCTTTTTTGAACAAATACCTTTCCGCTGCTTTGCAGCAGGTCGGCCGATGTCTGAGGATTTGTAAAAGCAATTTGTCGGGCATCTATAGACGCTATCTTTTGTGGAACATCTTTCTTCTGCTGTTCCCATTTAGAAACCGACATTACCACCTCATCTAACTGCTGGGCTTTTAAAACCAAATAAAACTTGTTGCCCTGTTTTGAAATTTGGCCTTTGGAACTTTTTCTAATTTGGTAGCTGATATGCTTAAAAGTGATTCGTTCGTTACGATCAAAAACACTTAGATCACATAGCCCGTCGAAATCGGTAAGTGCGGTCTTGGATTTATCTAAATTATATACAGCGACATTGGTAATAGGTTCGTTGGTATCCACGTCCAAAATAGTGATTTCCTGACCAAAAATGGTCTGAAAAATCAGAAAAAAAAAGAGGCATGTGATCCGCTGCATACTAGCTGAAAACTTCATTTAAAATGGCGAGTGATTTGGGTTTTCTAAATCCCTGCAAATGTAATTCAAAATAAAGAACGAGTGATTTTAAAAGGTCTTGTCGGTTGGCTTTTCTCATCCTGATGGTATGTATTCTATCAAAATTTATGCCCAAAAAGGTTTTAAAATATAATAAGTTTTCTCCCGTAAGTATCGGGTTCAGTGAAGGGGTATCGGTGAACCCCCCTTCCAAAAGATCGAAACACGCGGCTTCCAAGTGATTTGTATCAGGGTAAAACCCTAGGTATTTGGTAAGTTCTAACAAAAAATAAATATGGAAATTGGCGATATCGTCGTGCGCATCCATCCACTGAAGCGAGGCCTCCAAAAAAGCGAAGAGCCCTTGGTTTTGTTCCTCTTCATGAATGCAGTTCCCCAACATTTCCGCCAAAAAAAGCGTCATTGCGCTTTTGGCCATGTCGGTATGCAATGATTGATAAGGGTGGTGTACCTTAGCATCCTGAATTCGCTCTAAAGTACCTTTATTACGATGGTTCGCGACTAACTCTAGTTGGGTCAGAGGTTGAAATAAAGCGGGCTTGAGCTTCCCTTTTTTCGAGCTTAAAATGCCTTTTAGCATGTAGCTTTTTACACCGTCGGATGCCGTAATAGCCTTCACGATAAGACTAGAATCCCCATACTTCAAGGAGGATAACACTATGGCATTTGTGGTTACTTGCATCGGGTTTAAATGGTTTCTGCAAAGATAGTTCGAAAATCGGCGAAGTGTAGAATATGAAGTACCGGGTTTCGCTCCCTTCAATTGTGTTATGCAAGGCTATAAAAAATGCGAAGCGTTCACTGAACACTTCGCATTTATAATTTCTATTTAGGCAATTTAAATAACGCCCTGTGCCAACATAGCATCTGCTACTTTAACAAACCCGGCAATATTTGCCCCTTTTACATAGTTGCAATACCCATCTTTGTCTTTCCCATATTCGATACAAGAATCATGAATATCGGACATAATGCCCTTTAGTCTTTCATCTACTTCTTCTCGGGTCCAACTAATTCGCAAGGAGTTTTGCGACATTTCCAAGCCTGAGGTGGCAACACCGCCTGCATTTGATGCTTTCCCTGGAGCAAACAGAATCTTAGACTCATGAAATTCATGGATCGCTTCGGGTGTCGAGGGCATATTCGCCCCTTCTGCAACGCACATACATTTATTCTTCACGAGCATTTTAGCGCTTTTACCATCCAACTCGTTCTGAGTGGCACAAGGAAGAGCGATATCACATTTTACTTCCCAAGGTGTTTTACCTTTAACAAACTTGGCACCCTTATATTTTTTAGTATACTCAGAGATACGCCCCCTTTTAGTATTTTTCAAATCCATCACATATGCCAATTTCTTCGCATCGATACCATCGGCATCGTAAATATAACCTCCAGAATCAGAAAGTGTAACCACCTTACCGCCTAAATGCAACACCTTTTCTGCAGCGTATTGTGCTACATTTCCAGAACCAGAGATAACCACCGTTTTTCCACTTATTTCGGCTCCTTGGGTTCCTAACATGCTCTGCGCAAAGTAGACCGTTCCGTAGCCGGTAGCTTCCGGGCGAATTTTAGACCCACCCCAAGAAAGTCCTTTTCCTGTAAGCACTCCGGTAAACTCATTCCGTATTTTTTTATACATCCCAAAAAGGAAACCAATCTCCCTGGCGCCCACCCCGATATCGCCAGCAGGCACATCGGTGTTAGGCCCTATATGGCGCGAAAGTTCAGCCATAAAGGCATGGCAAAATCGCATTACCTCATCGTCTGATTTTCCTTTTGGATCAAAATCGGAACCTCCTTTACCCCCACCCATTGGCAAAGTGGTAAGGCTATTTTTAAAAACCTGCTCAAAGGCCAAGAATTTAAGAATACTGGCATTTACCGATGGGTGAAAACGCAGGCCTCCCTTGTATGGACCAATTGCTGAATTCATTTGTATTCGATACCCTCGATTCACGTGAATTTCTCCTTTGTCATCTACCCATGATACTCGAAACGACAAAAGTCGTTCTGGTTCGACCATGCGCAACAGAATATTTTTTCCGTTATAAATCTTATGCTTTGCAATGTAGGGAATGACCGTTTCGGCTACTTCCTGTACTGCTTGGATGAACTCTGGCTCATGACCATTTCTGGTCTTGATTTCCTCCATAAATCCATCGATTTTTGCTTGCATTTTTGCGTCCATAAAGTCTTAGGAATAAGTTGTTTTTTATTGAATTTAAAATATAACGGCAAAATTATACTATTCCTATAATTTACACCCCCTTTTTCTTAAAATATGATAAAATTTCTATCCGATAGCCTGTTCTAGGTCCGCGATCAGATCCGACGCATCTTCAATACCCACACTGAGCCTGATTAAAGAGTCGACCACTCCGTTTTTTTCTCGTTCATTTTTTGGAATACTGGCATGGGTCATACTTGCAGGATGCCCAGCCAAACTCTCAACGCCTCCGAGTGATTCGGCCAAAATAAAGAGGTCTAATTTCTCTACTATTTTAATAGCCTCTTCATAATTGCTTCCTTTGGGAACAAAAGAAATCATTCCGCCAAAATCATTCATTTGGCTTTTTGCAATAGCATGGTTGGGATGTGTTTCAAACCCTGGCCAATATACTTTTTCTATTTTGGGATGCTTCGATAAATAGTCGGCCACCGCTTTACCATTTTCACAGTGCCGCTGCATTCGTACATGCAGGGTTTTGATACCCCTAAGTACTAAAAAACTATCCATAGGACCGCATACAGCGCCGCTCGCATTTTGTATAAAGTATAACTTGTCGGCCAGATCTTTGTCCTTTACTACCAAGGCGCCCAAGACCACATCACTATGACCACCCAAATATTTGGTGGCGGAATGCATTACAATATCGGCCCCCAGATCTAAAGGTGTTTGCAAATAGGGTGTTGCGAAGGTATTATCGACCGCCAACAACAAATCGTACTTTTTCGATAGTTGCGATACCGCTTTGACATCGATTACGTTCATCATAGGATTGGTCGGGGTTTCGACCCAGATCAACTTGGTATTCCTATTGATATGCTTCTCTATTTCACCAGCCTCTTGCATGCCAATAAAATGAAAACCGATTCCAAATTTTTCAAATATTTGCTTGAACAAACGGTAGCTTCCCCCGTATATGTCATTGGTTGAAACGACCTCATCACCCGGATTTAAAAGCTTAATAACCGCATCTATGGCTGCAAGGCCACTACCGAATGCGAGGCCATAATTTCCATTTTCGATACTCGCCAAGGAATTTTCTAGTGCCGTTCTTGTGGGGTTGGCACTCCGCGAATACTCAAATCCCTGATGCCCTCCGGGAGTAGACTGCGCATAGGTCGAAGTTTGATATATCGGTGGCATTACGGCCCCGTAGGCCTTGTCGGGTTGCTGTCCACCATGAACGGTTTTACTATTGAATTTTAACGTTTTTTCGCTCATCTTGTATAATTATTACCACAAATGTATCGTTATCTTTGGAGGCATACAATAGTGCCTTTTTTTTGCCCCAAAAGCCAATTCCTATGAAATTCACTCTCCGTATTGTGTTTGTCTTTTTATTACTCAGTGGTTGTGAAAATAAAGATAGATTTAGGTTTGAACCCTTGGTTTTGGAGAAAAACGAATGCCCCGATTGTCCTGTATTTTCTATACAAATCCCAGAAGCTCAGGGCCAAACTGCACTAGCGTTGGCAGTAAACCGGGCGGTAGAAGAGGAGATAATTGCACTTCTATTGTTTGAAGAGGAAGATGAAGCCAATACCATGGAAGATGCCATGCATTCTTTCAAAGAAGGTTATACAGAAATAAAACAACGTTTTTCGGGTGAGAATACGCCTTGGGAAGCTACCATTACAGGCAACATTAGTTATGAGGATACCACACATTTGACGATTGAAGTGTCCTCCTACATTTTCACAGGGGGAGCACATGGCTATAATGCGCATATCTTTCTCAATTTTGACAAGAAGAAAGGAAAGGAAATCGAAGCTTGGGAACTCTTTAAAAACAAGGCGGACTTTCAACAATTTGCAGAACAAAAATTTCGAGAGAAAGAAGCGATTCCTTCAGATAAATCGATCAACTATACGGGGCTTATGTTCGAAAAAGATAGTTTTTATCTCCCAGAAAACATAGGGTTTACAGAAGAGGGCATACAGTTATTGTACAACCCCTATGAGGTGGCATCCTATGCAAACGGTCCTATTGTACTAACCCTTCCATTTAAAGAAGTTCGCCCTTATTTGGCAACGAATCCTAAATCATGAAATAGAACAACTACGACAACAAAACCTTTTGAAGTGATAAGATGGCCCCAAGATGCAACCCTTCATGGAAAAGATTGAAGGCAATAGCATCCTCAACATTTCTTAGCGTCACTTTGGCGCTTGTAGTATATTCACTATAATCTTTGAACAGTCCTTTGTCGTAATCTGCTTCAGCCGTTTCGGCGGTCGAAAAAAGAAATGCACTTACTAATTCTATTTCATCGTCGGTAACCGTACCATCGGGAACCGTCCCTTTTTTAAACTTCTCGACCAATTCATCAGAAACGTTCATTGGAAGTCCGCTTTTCTTATAAAGCAATAATTGCTGGGTTACTACCACATGGGCAATATTCCACCAGATATTATTTCGATACCCTTCCGGTATTTTTGTTAACTGCTCTTTAGGAGTGTTCTCTAATATTCGGTAGAGTAGTTTTCTGTTTTGAAGCGTAATGTCGAACAGTTTTTTCATCTGCGAGATTTTTTTTAAAAGGTCAAGTGTTATTCGCCAATCAATATCCAGGTTAGTATTGAATATTGATATGGTTCATTTCAAAATACAATCTTAAGAAATCGCAAGATACTTGATAAATTTGAAAAATATTACATCGACTTTTCTAGATATATGAATATTTTAATATATTTGCCCTATGGAAATTACCGAAATTAGTAAAGTGCTTTCTAATAAGACTAGAGTAGCCATACTGCAATGGCTTAAAGACCCTGAAGGTAATTTTCCGCCGCATAAGGATATTGATCATTTTGATGATGGTGTGTGTGTTGGATATATACAGGACAAAACCGGCCTGTCGCAATCAACTATTTCGACCTATTTGACCAGTATGCAAAATGCCGAGTTGGTTATCCCTACCAGACATGGGAAATGGACCTATTACCGACGAAATGAAATAAAAATTAAAGAGTATTTGAGAGCCTTGACAATTAATCTCTGATTTTTTTTGAAACTATAAATCGATATTTAGCGAAATGTAGATGTATAAAATAAAAAGCTATGAACAAAGAAATAGATTGTACCTATCTGGTTAGTTCATTACCAGAGCAAACAGAAAAAAAAGAAAAGAAATCCCTTTTGAAAAGATGGTTGACAACCTTTTCGTTGCCAGGAGCGGAAGATCTTTCAAAAATCAGATAAGCTTCATACTCATGACTAAAACCAGATAAAATGACAAAAAAAATGAAAACAATCGGACTCATAGGAGGAATGAGCTGGGAATCCTCAAAGGTGTATTACCAATATACCAACCAGCTGGTGCGATCGCAACTAGGTGGTTCACACTCAGCCAAAAGCATCATGATTACAGTAGATTTTGACCAAATAGAAAAATGGAGTTTTACGGGTGAATGGGAAAAGATCGGCCAGCTTATGGCGATCCATGCACGTACACTCGAAAAAGCCGGCGCAGATATGATTCTATTGTGTACCAATACCATTCATCTCGTTAGTCAGTACATCACCGATGCGGTATCTATCCCATTTTTACATATCGCATCGGCAACAGGGAACGCAATTAAAGAAAAGGGGCTTACTAAAGTAGGGCTCTTGGGAACCCAATTTACTATGGAAAAGGACTTTTATACCAAAATTCTCGAGGACAACTACGGTTTGGAAGTAATAACCCCTCCAAAACCCGAACGCGACCTTATTCATGATATCATTTATAAAGAGCTGGTACAAGGCAAATTTACCAAGACTTCTAAAAAAGCTTGTATTGAAATGATTCACAATCTTTCCGACCGAGGCGCGGAGGGCGTCATTATGGGCTGCACCGAATTACCGATTTTGGTAAACCACGAAGAGGTCTCTATTTATACCTTTGACACCACCAAGATACACACATCGCATGCCGTTAAATTGGCATTGGCCCTTTCCTAGGTGATACTACTATTTAATGGAACCTTTTGAAGCTTTATTTCATAATTTTGAACTTGAACAAGATAACAATTAATAAGAGTAATGAAAAAGATATACCATCTCGGCACCTGCGATACTTGCAAACGAATTCTCAAAGAATTACACCCACTTGATAGGGTAGTACTTCAAGACATTAAAACCGAGGCCATGACGGCTACCCAAGTAGATCAAATGGCACAATTAGCAGGCAGTTACGAAGCCTTGTTCAGCAAACGCGCACGGCTATACCGTCAAAAAGGACTGCATGAGAAACAACTAGAAGAAGCAGACTATAAGGCGTTGATACTTGAACATTATACTTTTTTAAGTCGGCCTGTAATTGTAGTTGACGATCAGATTTTTGTCGGGAACAGTAAGAAAGCAGTTGCTTCGGCAAAAGAAACACTTCATTCTTGAATACACGTACATTGGCTATATTGGCCGCCCTTGGTGCTACGACAATTTATGGTCTAAACCACACCATTGCCAAAGGTGTGATGCCTGCTTACGTACAGCCTTTTGGTTTTATAATGCTGCGGGTACTCGGGGCGACCCTACTTTTTTGGGTCATCTCTTTCTTTGGCCCAAAGGAAACTATCGCTAAGAAAGACTATCTGCGTTTATTCATTTGCGCTATCTTAGGAATGGGGTTGAATATGTTAGTCTTTTTTAAAGGTCTGGCACTTTCTACACCGATAAACAGCTCGGTATTGGTAACCACCACCCCGATCATTGTCTTAATTCTTTCTGCTATAGTCATCAAGGAAAAAATACTCCCAAGAAAGGTACTTGGCATTGCCATTGGGCTTATTGGGGCATTAGGATTGATTCTTTTTGGGGCAGAGATACGGCAAGATGCCCCGAACGTTCCCTTAGGAAATTTTTTCATCTTGTTGAACTCAATTTTTTATGGCTCTTACTTAATCGTTGCAAAAACATTGATTGAAAGGTATCACCCATTTACTTTTATGAAGTGGTTGTTTACTATCGGTATCTTCATCTGCTTACCCTTCGGGTACCAAGAATTTATGGAAATACGATGGGATTCGTTGCCCACAAGCACTATTTGGAGCATTATTTTTGTAGTAATCGGCACCACTTTCTGCACCTACCTCTTTAATATATTCGCCCTTACCCAACTAAAAGCATCTACGTTAAGCGCATTCGTTTACATTCAGCCATTATTTGGAATCCTATTCGCGCTGATAACAGGGCAAGATAGTCTTACTTTGGTCAAGATTCTTGCAGCTTGTTTAGTGCTCCTCGGCGTTTATTTGGCCAGTAGAAAAGGGAAGGCGCTAAAAGCCACCGCTAGGATGAAAAAGGATATTTAACGTGACTTCGATATACCTAGAGTGTCAAGTATAGTTGATCGGTATCCACGAACTTGTTTTTCAGGGAAGTTTTTTTGTCCTTGAAACCGTAGGTGATCAATGCCGTGAGTATGTTATCGAAGTAGTTGGCCTGGCTTCTATGTCTTGAACTACTTGACAAATGTTCTTGAGCTGGTCGAAAATGGTCTCTATGATCGCCCTTTTCCTCAAATGCTAGGCGTCGGCCATGGGAGTGAGAAGTTTTATATTCATGTTCTTGCTAAGTTTTGTCACCAAGTGCGCCCCGTTGGAGAAGAGTTGGGTGAACGGTTTTTTGTATATATATCCTTTGTCCCCGAAGAGCTTCTTGATGAATGATTTGAAGCGCAATTACCTTTGGTCGTCCACATTGCCGTTGGTTATCATAAAGTCGATAATGCCTCCCTGGTCATTTGTTACAATGTGCAGTTTGAACCCATAGAACCAATCCAAGGAACATTGTCCCCGTTGGGCAAAGCCCTTAAAGGTCCTGTGTTGGTTTATCCTTCTCTTGTCTCGGATACGCAAGGGTATAAGAGTCTATAAAACCGATTCCGGTGCAACTGGAAAGCCCATAGGTCTTCAGGTAAATGGCCAAGGGCATGAAACTTTCACTTTTGAGTTCCACCATACGGTTGTAGGATACGGTATCGGGAAACTCCTTTGTCAAAAGCTTACATACATGGTCAATATAAAATTCCTTAAAGGTCTTGTGCCGAAAAAGTGGAACAACACCTGTATGGTCATCACTTCGAATAGCCACATCCTTGATTTTCGCATGCGCCTTTTACCATTGGAAATCAAGCTTTTTTACCAGAAAGGCGCAAAATCCTTGCAAAAATCATCGATAGAGCGGAAAATTTTATAGTAAATTGAAAATCAACACTTTAATTTACAAAATAATCCGCTTTTTCATATCCAAAAACCAAATTTCTTACGTCGAGCCCGCATTAACCAAAGTATCTCTTAAACAATCATCTAAATTTTGGGCCTTTTTATGTTCTGTGGAGAGCTTCCCGCTGAGGAGTCTCTTTTTAGAGTTTCTCTTGCTTGATTGGCCTGATCCGCCAGTTCGGTGCTTCCCGATAAGCCCGCAAATTCATTATTATCGGGTGCTAGATCCTCATTTATTCGTCTATCGGTTGCAACTACATCTAGTTCTGTTACAATCTCTGTAATTTGCACAAGATTTTCCGTTTGTGAAACAGCTACACACTGTTGTGGTCCGTCTATCGCTAGGCTTTCCTTTATTGCCACATACTGCCTTTCAGTTTCTGCGACACGTTCACGTTGTGCCGAAAACATCTTGGCGTTTGCCTGTGCGAAGGCAAAATTGGCAATCGGAAGTTGCTGCTTGTTCGCTTGCACAAGATGCTGTGTAGACCTAGCCAAAAAGGCAGTTGCCACTCCTGTACCAGCAATTCCCGTAGCACTAAGCGCCAAAGCTGGTGTGTTTGAAAATCCGAAACCAGCAAGACCAACTCCCATACCGGCCAGATATAGCGGCATCATGGGTCTAAGGTTCTTAACTCCCCTGGTAGTTATACTTTTGGTCGTATTCGAGGCTTCAAGTCCTAGGTTTCTCCATTCTTCGGCACCACCTTCTCCGGATACCAATCGTTGTATAGTAACGTTCTCTTTTTCATTTTTGCGATAGATATCAACGGTATGGGCAAAGGCAATCTGTGTAGCATCTATTGCATTACATTCGTATTCCGTAACTAAGTTTTCCCTGAGTTTTTCAAAAAGCTGCTTGTAGGTGTTTTTCTTGTCCAATTCTTCTTTGACCAAGTCATTGCCTCCATCTAAGGTCATACTACCAATGGCAAAAGCTACCTCTACCGAGGTCGAAACGGGCCGTTGCACCAAATTCCAAAGCAATGAATCGGCAACCTTGGAACCCGCCAAGGCACCTAACTTGGAGGTAGCCTTTGAAATTGTTTTCGTAATGGCGACCGGGCTTGTATCGGCAGGGTATAGTGCTTCTTCGAAAAGAATCTTCTTAAAAAAATCCAAATCTTCCTGTACTATGTTCGCAGGAAAATTCATTCCCCAATTTTCCAACTTCCGTTGAAAGCCATCCAATTTGAACATTTCTCCATAAGCGTTGCTGATATTGATATTTTCATATCCCTGGTCGGTCTTTTGACCAATTAGCTCCATGGCCGATTTACCCGAAGTGATCTCGCTAAGAAATGCTTGTTCATTAAGGCTCGAGCATTTCCAGGAACTCATATCGGTCTCTGAGCTAGCAGACGATTTAACTGAGAATACAGGTGTTCCCGTTCCGATATCCTGGCCCAAGGCTCCCAAGTTCCCTGCCAAATCCGGGCTTTCGCCAAAGCAGAGTATTTCTTCTACACTGGTATCGAACTGTGGAAATTTTTCGGACAAACTATCAAAGCTAATATCGAGCGTCTCCATTGACAAGTGCGGCCCGAGAAGGTCCTTTAGGTTACAGTTATTTAACAATATTTTCCAATCTTCCGTATCTCCCCTTTCGTTAAAACGCTTTTGGAATTGCAAAGCTAATTCGGGAGAAGATGCTAATTGTTCTTCCCAGAACGGCTTTAATTTCTCCATAAAAACCCTTTGCAGGTTCTCGTCCAAGCCTACTATGATGACACGTTCTAAAGGACTAGCCTGAAAGACTATCTGCGCCAAGGTATCTAAATTTTCCTGCTTGGCCTCTACAATTACCAGGCGGGCACGACTCGATGCCGATTCGATCCAGGAATCTATGTTTTTGGCGTATTCCTCTAATCTACTTGCTTTGGATCTTTTCGCCTGCCCTAAAAATAGGTCCATGGTATATTCAATCTGCTTTTCCCGATCAATATGCCCGGTTACGGTTCCATCCAATTCTACATCGTTCTCTTGGTCTATATAGTCCAATATCTCCAAAAAAGTTTCTTTTGTAGCTATGTCGGCTTCATACTCATTGGTTTCCTCAGGAATATCAATAGCTACATAATCCTGGTCCACTGCGGGGTTGGACCCAAAATCCATTATGGTGCTCGGTCCATCTTTTGTCAATCCCGTGAGGTATCTACTACTTTCAAGTTCCTGATTGTCCAAATTAACCGAGAATGATTTTGAATGTGCATCCCAGTCTATATGTTCAACCGCGGAAGTGGCAGAGATAGGCTCAACTTCCGAACCTATCTCATGGGCACTAGGGAGCTCTTCTTGTAAGGAATGCAGAGGCCTACTTGTATCTTCAGTAATACCCTCCTGCGATAGGATTCCTTCGGAAAGTTGTTGCGTTTGACGGTTTTCTTCACCTTCCGATAGGGAGCCATTCTCAAATGCTGCTACTTTTTTTGCAATCTGCTTTTCTCGCTCCCTTTGGGCATCGAACATTTTTGAGTTGGCTTGGGCCAAAGCAGAATTGGCCCTTGTAAGATAGGTCTTGTTCGCTTTAATTTGATAAAACATAGAGCCTCCGGTTAAACCAGAGCTAGCCACACTGCCAATAGTGCCCACAATAGCCAGTCCTAAGCCAAGGGCAGGTACTGCAGATAATGATAAAAGTGTTAAACCGGTCAAACTAGTTCCAACTCCGGTAAAAAATAAGGGCATTGAAGGTTTTAACAAGCTGATTCCTTTCTCATTAGAGCTTTGAACCTTATTGGTTTCCGATAATCCAAAATCGCGCCAAGCCTCGGCCCCGGTTTTACCACTCACTAATTCCTTGATGGTACTATTCTTCTTTTCAACGTCGCAATAGGTGTGAATGGCTTGTGCCATAGCGGTTCGTTTTGCCAAATTTGGATCATACCCACGTTCAATATTTAACACCAGAAGGTTTTCGAATAGCTGTTTATAAGATGTTTTTTTATCCAAATTTTCCTTGATTAAATCGTTTCCGCCATCCAAGGTCATGTTTCCCACAGCAAATTCGACCTCTACCGCCGTAGACACAGGCCTATTTACCAAGTTCCACCAGAGCGATTTAGAGACTTCCGTAGCTTTGAGCGCACCTAATTTGGAAGTTGCTTTGGATATGGTTTTGGTAATTGCTTCCGGGCTAGTATTGGCAGGATATAAAGCCTCATCGAACAAAATCTGCTTAAAATAGTCCAGATCTTCCTGTTCCATATCTTCGGTGTACAATCCCTCTTGTTGCATTACCTCTTTTAAACTATCGAGTTCGAATATATCCTGATAGGTAGGGCAAAGCGTAATGTTTTGGTACCCCTCATCCGTTTTGTCCCCGATAAGTTCCGGGGCGGATTTGCCAGAAGTAATCCCCTCAAGGAATACTTGCTCGTTCTTACAAGAACATTTCCATAGACCGATATCGGAGGCTTCTATGGGTGTTGACTTCACCGAAAAGATCGGCACTCCAGATCCGATTCCTTGTCCAAGCGACCCTAAGTTATCTACAAGCCCAAGACTGTCGCCATAGCATAGTACTTCTTCTACATTGGTGTCAAATTGGGGAAATTTTTCTGACATGTTGTCAAATTGGATGTCGATATTTTCCATGTACAGGTGTGGGCCCAATAGAGTCTCAAGGGAACAGTTCTGCAAAAGCGTTGGCCATTCATCTATTGTTCCCTCAGCATTAAAGCGTTTTTGAAACTGCTCCTGAAACAAAGGAGAAGATCTCAATTTCTCATCCCATAGCGGCCTTATTTTCTCAATCAATACGTTTCGCAACTCCTCATCAAGGCCCACGATAACTACCCTTTCCAAAGGACTGGCGTCAATGGTCAATTTTGCAATTTGATCTAAATTCTCCGGTTTGGCCTCAACAATGACCAACCGCGCTCTGCTCGACGCCGATTCCATCCAAGAGTTCAGATTCTTGGCATATTCTTCCAAAGCACTTCTTTTTGCTTGATCTGCCTGATTTTTAAAAAGATCCATCGTAAAAGACTCTTGTTTTTCCCTATCAATGGTGCCTTTTACTCGCCCGTCAACCGTTTCCTCATTTGACATTATCGATTGCATTTCGGAAACCAATCGCTCTGTAGTTTTTTTAGTTAACATATTTAAAATAATTTTAGTGAACATAGCGGCCCACGTTTTAACTTATATCTCGAGATAGCATGTATCTGTAAAGGGCATTTACCCCCAAAAAAAAAATCGCTTTCTCAGTGATTTTTATGAATTATACATAAATACATGACAAAAAATGTTTTTATCTTAGTTCACGTTTACAAAAACTATTTGAAAAAACCCCAGAAAAACAACACAAGGAACTTACACTTTTTTACAGGCGCAGGTGGAGGGAAAGACAACATTTATTTAGCTTTCTGTTCATCAAAGAGGTCCCCCATCGGACAACACTGTCTATGAACGAGCTATACGCAACCGGAAGGTGAAACAGAAGATATCCGAACGGTTCAAGACTGAAAGGATGGCACAGAACTTCGCCAAAATCGGGGCGATTATTAGTTTAACTAACAAAACCGGTATAAACGTGTAAGAATCGTTGACTCTAATAGCGAAATGACTACCTCAAGCCAAAGACTAATTCGTTACAAAAATACTTAAAATTCGAAATCCCAAGCTTTTAGGCCAATTTAGTTTGATACGAGGAAATTATAACTGAAAAGGCGATTTTCTAAAATGAACTAACCTGCTGCAAGCAGACGGGGTACTCGAACTAGATTAGACTTTGTACAAAACATCATAATCTTTCTCAATGCCTTGATTATATACATCTTTAGAAATAGTATTTTTATCCTCGAACTTGCTAACTGTGTTAACGAAGTCCCCGCTGGTCCCAAAAAGACCTTCCCCAAAGCTTTTTCTTGACATCGGGATGTCTTTAGAATATTTCCCGGGGTGTTTTAGTTTTCAACATCTTGACAATCCATGTAAGATCCTATATTGGAAAAGACTCAAGCAAAAAATGAACATGATCCTCGGGCGAGCCTATCTCAAGAAATTGAACTTCATAGCTTAAGGAAATTTTTAGACAGATCTCTACCAAAGTTTTATCCACATTTTTATCTAAAACAATGCTTCGATATTCCGACAAACAAACACCTAGTTTTTTGGTGGGCGATTACATGCAAAAACAGCCTATGGAAGTATCGCCGCACTCCCCAACAAGAGCCCTGCTTGCTTTATAAACTTTCTTCTTTGTCGCATCACATCTCTTTAAAGTTCCTTAATATGACCCCTTAAGTTAGCAATATTGATTAATCCGAACCACAACTTTATGAGTTCGTTGGGATACAATTGTTTTTCCCAAGAATACACTGTAGATTTATAGACTTGTATTCTAAAACCGATTTAACAAAAGACTATGTCAGACAAGCCACTTTTTATTAAAGCGCTTTCCCTTCCCGCAATTGCAGCACCCATGTTTTTGATTTCAGGACCAAAATTGGTGGTCGAATGTTGTAAAAATGGTGTAGTGGGCACTTTTCCAGCATTGAACCAACGAACCAGCGAAGGCTTTGAGGAATGGTTGATAGAAATTAAGACTGAATTACAAAAATTCGAAAAGGAAACAGGAAAAAAAGCCGCACCGTTTGGTGTAAACTTGATTGTACACCCTACCAACCCGAGATTGGAGGCCGATATTAAACTTTGTATCAAACATCAGGTACCTATCATAATCACCTCGTTGGGAGCTGTCTCTATGGTTGTCGATGCTATTCATAGTTATGGTGGACTCGTATTTCACGATATCATCAAAAAACGCCATGCAGAAAAAGCCGCCGAAGCTGGTGTTGACGGACTCATTTTGGTCGCTGCGGGTGCCGGAGGCCACGCAGGAACCATTAATCCTATGACTTTGGTAGCTGAAATCAAGAAGTTTTTCCATAAAACCATAATCCTTTCAGGATGTATCAGTACCGGAAGAGATATTGCCTCGGCCATGCAAATGGGAGCCGACTTGGCCTATATGGGCACCCGATTTATCAATACGGCAGAGAGCAAAGCTCCTGAAGAATACCAAGAGATGATCAATGATGCCGGCGCAAGTGATGTTACCTATACTGCATCTATCTCGGGGGTACATGCCAATTTCTTATCGAAAAGCTTAACAGCGGCCGGACTTACAGAAGAAGACTTGAAAAAGGATACCAAAATAGATTTCGGAAAAGAGCTCGACACCGAAGCCAAAGCGTGGAAAACCATTTGGTCGGCCGGGCAAGGATCCGCATTGATCAACAACAGCCTTCCTGTTGCCGATTTGGTAAGTCAACTCAAAACAGAGTTCAAAGCGGCCATTGAAGGGCAAATCCAACTATTGGAAACCTATCCTAAATAAACACTTCTGTAGAAAGCCAATTTTTTTGGCGCCAAAAAAAAATTCATTAAACAAGACGTTAGCGAACCATGTACATCAAAAGAAATATCGGGTGGGGACTTGTTCTTAGGTATGCCTGGAAAAATCTGCTTTTTTTCACACTCTACGCTGGGGGTGTATTTTTTTTATATTATTATCTCGGTTGGAATTTTATTGACATCCCCTTTCAACCTTTAAGTGTTATTGGTATCGCCGTCTCCTTCTATATTGGCTTTAAAAATAGCCAGAGTTACGATCGTTTTTGGGAAGGGCGTAAAATTTGGGGCGGTATCGTCAACTATAGCCGCACCTGGGCAATTCAAATATTGAGTTTCGTAAAAACGGACGACCCGGAATTCGATAAAAAAATGCAAACGCAAATGATTCATCGCCAAATTGCATGGATCAATGCTTTAAGAGTGCAACTGCGACAACCAAAATCTTGGGCGATCAAGGAAAACAGAATGGTCGAAAAAGTTTTTGACAGACATGACGAACGCAATATCTCCTGCAACGAAGCGCATCAATATGTCAGCTTGCGTGAATTTGCCGATCTTAAGAAACGTGTGAACCCTGCAACTCATTTGGTTAAAAACCAGGCAAGAGATATTTGCATTCTAAAAGAAAAAGGAGTCCTCGATGGTTTCCAAGAAGATCAACTGCAATCGGTGCTCGAAGAATTTTATAATTTGCAGGGCAAATCCGAACGGATCAAGAACACTCCTTTCCCAAGACAATATGGCTTCTTTTCCAAGGTATTTACATGGATTTTCGTTTTATTACTGCCCTTTGGTCTGCTCGATGTTTTTGAAGATGATGCTATGTCGAATCCCGGTGGCATGTTGCAGTGGTATGTGTTTCTGATGATTCCTTTTTCGGTGTTGATTTCTTGGATTTTTACTACGATGGAAGTTGTTGGGGATAATAGTGAGGACCCTTTTGAAGGGCGCATTAATGACGTTCCTATGACGGCACTTTGTAGAACTATAGAAATCGACCTTCGGGATATGCTCGATGAGGAAGACCTTCCACCCCCTGTAAGTCCAAAAGATAATATTCTGTATTAATGCCGCTAATATCTTCAACGTATCGGCCCCCATTCCTATTTAAGAACGGGCATTTTTCAACCATCTATTCTGGCCTCGTTAGAAGCATCGACGGCGTTGAACAAAAAAGGGAACGCCTTGAATTGAACGATGGTGATTTCTTAGATCTAGATTGGGGCATTGCTTCGAACGACGCCTCCAAAGTAGTTATCTTACTACATGGGCTAGAGGGCAATGCGCAACGGGCTTATATAATGGGGAGCGTGAAGGCTATCAATGAAGCGGGTATGAATGCCTGCGCGGTAAATTTGCGTTCTTGTAGTGGTGAAACCAACCGCCTTTACCGTTCGTACCATTCTGGGGCTACCGAAGATCTAGAAGCGGTGATCAACCATATACTCGAAACTAAAAACTATTCAGAAGTTATTCTTAAGGGCTTCAGTCTCGGGGGTAATTTGACCTTGAAATACTTAGGCGAAGCGAGAGAAGTTCCGAAGCAAATTAAAGCGGCCATTGCTGTTTCGGTGCCTTGTAGCCTGCACAGTTCATTAAAGCAGTTGCTTCTTCCAAAAAACATACTTTATGCGATTCGGTTCAAAAAGAACTTAGTGGAAAAGCTCAAAGCGAAACAGCGGCTATTCCCTGATAAAATAACTGATGCCGATATAAAGGCAGTGGTAACCCTCAAAGATTTTGACGATGTGTATACCAGCAGGGCACATGGGTTCAAAGACGCCTTGGACTATTACACCCAATGTAGTTGCTTGCAGTTTTTACCTGCGATAAAGGTACCTTCATTGATAATCAATGCTCGGAATGATTCTTTTTTAGGACCGGAATGTTATCCTGAGAAAGAAGCGGAAAAGAATAAAAACCTCTACCTCGAAATGCCCCATTATGGCGGTCATGTGGGCTTCTTCGACCGTGAGAATACCTACTACACCGAAAAAAGGGCGATAAAGTTCTTGAACGACATAGGTTAATTTCCCTTATTCCTTATATTAGCGGCTCTAAACAATACCCTTTTGAACGGGATTCTGCATTTAAAAGAACAAGCATGAAAAAACTATTGACCTTATTGGCCATTGGCGTATTAATTGCCAGTTGTGGTGACAAAAAAGAAGAAAAAAAGGAAGGTTTTGAAATGAATCGCACCAAGACCGAAGCCAAAACGGCCGATGCAGCAGATGAAGGTGTCCCCGTTGATTTGGAGAATGATGGTGTTGGCCCCTATAAAGACGTTTCTTTTGATGATGCAATAGATGCTGATCTGGCTACTGCCGGAGAAACTAAATACAGTGCCATATGTGTTGCTTGCCATGCTGCGGAAAAGCGTTTGATCGGCCCTGCTTTAAAAGGAGTGTACGATCGAAGGAGTCCGGCTTGGGTCATGAACATGATTATCAACCCTGATGAAATGCTTAAAAAGGACCCTATTGCCAAGGCCCTATTAAAAGAATACAACAACGCTATCATGCTCAACCAAAATCTTACGGAGGATGAGACCCGTGCGGTAGCCGAGTATTTGAGAACACTTTAAATTAAACGCACAACAATATAAAAGAGTCGTTATCCTCAAATCGGATAACGACTCTTTTTGTTCCTACCTTTGTCCTAGTTATCGGAAACAGATTTAATGAAAAACTATCCCCGCCTCCCAAAGTTATTTCGAAGTGCAACGAGCTGTGAAACACGATTCACTGTAAATTCTTTAGTGCTCTGGTTTTTTCTTTCTATCCCGTTAAATTTGTTATCGCAAAAGGAATTTTCATTTGATTACATAATAAGCTATCGGAATAGCAATTACGTTGATTCTACAAGTACCTTGGAACACTTTCTTACCAATTCAAAAGACAATCGCTATTACGCCATTCTTAAGGAGTCTGACACAACCAACTCCGAATTGGAGTTCTTTCAACACGATGGCCAGTATTTCAAAGTATATTTTGAAACCACCAACTTTCAAAATGCTAGTGCCCTGACTATTGCATGTTCGTCGTTGCGCAAAAGTAAGAATACAAATAAACACCGTGCAAAAAACTATCAATTTGTACTTTTGGCGAAAAAGCGGAATGTACAGGAGCCAGCACTTCATTACCGCCTTGTATCAACAAGAAAACCGAAAGAACAACAACGTAAAAAAATAGGATATATCGATTACCTGATTCAAGACGCAACTGAATTTCACCTACCTATACTAATTCACCCGACGGCCTATGAAGAATGGAAAAGCAA
Organism: uncultured Flavobacteriaceae bacterium; assembly: GCA_938010765.1. Classification (GTDB taxonomy): domain Bacteria; phylum Bacteroidota; class Bacteroidia; order Flavobacteriales; family Flavobacteriaceae; genus Pelagihabitans. Next base: position 33,432 of record CALLVX010000015.1, read on the forward strand.
TAGTACTATTCCAAAAGGTATTTTTAAGGAACGTACCTTTATTAATTATGTTGGAACCATAGAGGAAAAACGTACCCTTATCGGCTATTCCAAAACCACCAAAAGTATTCTCTTTCCTACCGAATGCAGCGATTAACAAAAAAAGAAATATTTTCTGTCCCATTTGGCAGTTAACAAACGTCTTATTGATGTACTCCTTAAATAAGACAAAATGAAAGACATAAATAATACACTACAAAAGAATGATAAGGGTAAATTTCTAAACACTCGAAAGCATCGTGAAATTCACCTCAAAAAGTGGATGGGATGGGCAGGTGGTTATAGCAATTCAAGTAAGAAAACCAGCTGAGCGGCACTAAAACCCCCAAAGATTAAAAAGGTTCTTTTCCTCGTCCACTGTCTTTTTTGCTACCTTGTCGGCGACTACCTTATAGGTAGGGTCTTCAAGGACATTTACTTCGATAATATCTTCCGCGGTTTTGAGCAGCCGTATACAATCTTTGCTCAAATGCTTCAAATGCACTCCCTTACCAACCTTTAGGTAGCGTTCGGTTAATTTGTTCAAAGCTTCAATACCTGACATATCGGCCACACGACTCTCCTGAAAATCGATAATGACCTCATCCGGGTCGTTCTGCACATCAAATTTTTCTGCAAAGGCAGTAGTAGACCCGAAGAACAATGGACCATAAATTTCATAATGCTTCACCCCATCATCATCGATATACTTCTTCGCTCGAATTCGTTTTGCATTTTCCCAAGAATAGGCCAAGGCCGAAATAATAACTCCGAATAGAACAGCAACCGCCAAATTGTGGGTAATGGCGGTAATCAAAGTTACCAGTACCATCACTACCACGTCAGAATTTGGCATTTTACGAAACGTTTTAAAGCTGGCCCACTCAAAGGTCCCAATGGCCACCATAAACATTAGACCTACCAGGGCCGCCATCGGCAAGCGCTCGATCAAACTAGAACCGAACATGATAAAAACAAGCAACATTACGGCCGCGGTAATACCCGACAACCGCGCTCTGGCTCCCGAAGATGTATTGATCAAACTTTGTCCGATCATGGCACAACCGCCCATCCCAGACAAAAAGCCAGAAAGGATGTTCGCAGTTCCTTGAGCGACACATTCTTTGTTACCGCTTCCGCGCGTTTCAGTAATTTCGTCAATAATATTCAAGGTTAATAAACTCTCGATTAAACCTACCCCGGCCACAATAGCCGCATAAGGAAAGATAATTTTGACACTCTCTAAGGTCAGCGGAATTTCAGGAACGGACAGTGGTGGAAAACCCCCTTTAATCGATTCTCCTGCACCCATGGTATCGGCAACCGTAAGAGTGTCGACCCCAAAGCCGATAACAATCGAAGAAACCACCACAATCGCAACCAAGGAAGATGGTACCACCTTGGTCAGCTTCGGAAGTCCCCAAATAATGACCATTGTTAAAAGGGTTAGACCCAACATCATAAGTAGTGATGCGCCACTCAGCAACTCATCTGTGCCTTTCTGATAAAAATTCGGAAATTGCGCCATAAAGATGATAATCGCGAGGCCGTTTACGAAGCCGAACATTACGGGGTGTGGCACCAGACGAATAAATTTTCCCAATCGTAATAGCCCAGCTAAAATCTGCAAGACACCTGCAATTACGACTGTTGCAAAGACATAGTTCAAAATAGCTTCGGGCTCAATACCCGGAAAATTGCGCTTTAGTTCAAGGATCAAGCCCACAAAAATGACCGCTACGGCACCTGTCGCGCCCGAGATCATTCCTGGCCTACCGCCCAAAATGGAGGTAATCAAACACAGTATAAAAGCGGCATACAATCCTGTTAACGGAGAAAACCCTGGAATCAAAGCAAAGGCGATCGCTTCGGGCACCAAGGCCAATGCAACCGTAAGACCAGAAAGAATCTCTGTCTTGTAGTCTACTTTCTGTTTAAAATCGAATAAGTTCAGGTATTTTTTCATGCCTTATTTTAAGGCCGCAAAAATAAGACTATTTATCTGCACCACCTCGAATATCGTGATTATTAAGGATTTGGCAATCTACCAATCTATAAGTCCCAATAATTTTGGTCCGAGCGGGGATAATTTAGCAGTTTCATATTTGGTACATTCCCAATTTCTTGGATCTCCTGGAAAAGCATAACCTTTAGGAGCGATACAATTTTTCCAAGAAAGGAATAAGAACGGATACAGACAATTTACGGGTTGATAGATGGGCGTTATCGAACTAAGATAAGTGTAGCCGAAGTAGCGGCCCTCGGTAGTTTGGGAAAACCTATTTCTCTTACGGTTTCGAAAGTCTCTCGTATTTCAAAAGAACCTTTAAAATTCTCAGGGTAATCCCTCCCAATTTCGAAGGAGTCATTCTAGGTACTAGATAGATTTTTGTGGCTGTGGCCTAGGTCTAGTCTGTCATTTTGAATACGGTAAAACCGTCAAAACAGAAAAACAACTGCTACCCATATCATTGGGTTGATCCCGACGCTACGATCGGGATTAATTCAGCCAACCATTTTTAATGTGAGCAAATGCTCTTTTCAAAATGGGGCTTCATTAAAAAGAACCGCCCCGAACAGTACGTTCAGGGCGATTCCTAACTAAATAACCAACCAAAAAATTGTTTATTCCTTTCGACTTCGCTTCACCTTCATAACGGGATTAGAAGTCTTTTGTCTCTTTTTATCCACCGAACTTTTACCTGATTTCAAGTATTCCTTGTATCCCCTTCCTTTAAACTCATATACCGTTTCACTATCTGGGTGATACAACTCGATGGTACTGTCATTAATAACGTACAGTTCAAAGTAATCATTGCCCATAAAATCGTAAGCAAGTGTTAAAGTTTTGAGCGTTTCATCGTTTTCTATGTCATACACCTGATAATCTCCGACAAAATCCCACTGGAGATTTGAAATGGAAGTTCCGGTGCCATCTATCGATGATCTAAATACGGATGGTGAAAATTGTAAAAAGTTCTCATCATCGAAATCGTTTAACGCACCCTCCTGGCTCGTATACACTTTTTCCCAAACATCGTACTCCTGTAGAAAGTAGTTGATGTTTTCGTAAAACACGAAATCGTAGTCAAAATTATTGATTTGATATCCGTTTAAGAAATACGAGGTATTTGAACGTGGATCTCGCAATTCGATGGTATTGGCATTCACTGCATATACATCGAGCGCCCAAAGACCATCAACATCATGATCTATTTCAACGGTTCCACGAAGGGTACTATAATACCCGACATCGATCCCCAAGCCATTTCCTGTTTTACCGATACCAACAATATTATTGTTTGCATACACCGTACCATTTACAAAAGACATGGTAAAGGCCCTTTGTAGAAAAGGTACTTCCCCACTCCCGGTAGTCGCGTTGATATCTACATACCATAAATCGTGCGAGCGCAGTACTTGATCCGTGTTAAAGGCCGATTCTTCTATAAAATCGTCCTCGATAATCACATCTGTATGGCAAGAGGTTAATAAAGTCCCTATCAGTATAAATCCTAAAAGTAGCTTCGTCTTCATATCATTTCATTTTTTGGTTCCATCTAATAGAAACAAGCTCCATGCCAAAAATTTTAAATGTCTGATAACCCGCATGTAATGTTTAATATTTTTAATTGATTATTTTTGCGGAATGAGGGGATTAGATAATCGATTAACAAAAAAATCCTTTCACTTTTTTGGTTCATTACAAAGTTTGAACGATTAAGAAGAAATGAATACAAGCTATGACAGAGAATAAAAAATTCGCAGTACTTGGCGGCGGAAGCTGGGCTACGGCCATCGTTAAAATGCTACTGGTAAATCAAGATTATGTTTCTTGGTACATGCGTAATTCAGACGCCATAGGGTTTCTAAAAATTCAAAAGCACAACCCAAATTATTTAACTTCGGTTACTTTCGATACAGACAAACTAGTCCTTACCGATAATTTGAATACCGCTATCGAGCGAGCCGACATACTCATCTTTGCCATCCCTTCTGCCTTTCTTGATAAAGAACTTCAAAAGCTTACAACCTCACTAAAGGAGAAAATAATTTTCTCGGCCATTAAAGGAATTGTTCCTGAAACCGGTTTGATCGTTGGGGAGCACTTTCATGAAAAATACCAAATTCCGTTCGAAAACATCGGCGTAATTACGGGTCCCTGCCATGCCGAGGAGGTAGCCTTGGAACGTTTGTCATATTTAACGATTGCCTGCGCAGACCAGAAAAAGGCCAAATTGGTCGCCGATAATCTCGGTAGTCATTATATCAAGACCAAAATAAGCAAGGATATTATTGGTACCGAATATGCCGCCATGTTAAAAAACATCTACGCTATTGCCGCCGGCATTGCTCATGGGCTAGGATATGGAGATAATTTTCAAAGCGTTTTAATGAGCAATGCGATTCGTGAAATGAAACGGTATATCAAACGCATTCATAGAATAAACCGAAATATTAATGAGTCGGCCTATCTGGGCGACCTCTTGGTTACAGGCTATTCTACCTTTAGTCGCAACCGTATGTTCGGGAATATGATCGGGAAAGGGTATACCGTGAAAAGTGCCCAAATGGAAATGCGCATGGTCGCCGAAGGGTACTATGCCACGGAAAGTGCTTTTAGATTAAAATCTTCCTTTGAGAAAAAAGCAAAGACCCCAATTATAGATGCCGTATATGCTGTCTTGTATGAAGGAAAAAATGCAAAGAAGGTATTTAAAACCCTGACCGATAAATTGGACTAAAATAAAAAACTCCCTAATCACTTATGATCAGGGAGTTTATAGTTCGTTTTAAATGAACTCGTTTTAAGTACCCTTTATACGCGATCCAAAGAAAAATCGGAATGTTCCGCCATTTCTTTCTGCAATTCTTCTTTCCAAGCCAAGACTTGTGCGTCGTCTACCTTGCAAATAGTTTTGAACTCTTCGAGTACCGGGTCTAAAAATTGACGAATACTATCAATATCAAAATACAACCTTCCTGTTCTACGTATAAAGAAATCCAATGGGTTCTGTACCATCTCAAAATCAATACCAAAACGCACCTCCGCTTTGATTAGACGTAGGTACGCATCCTTATCTTTCAGTGTTGCATAGGTCTCTAAAATAGTTTCGGTTTGTTTCCCGTAATTCGTAACAAGAAACCAGGCATCGTGTTCTATAAAGCCGTCTCCTTTGATTCGTTTATACACGTCGGCAATATATTTGGTGACATGTTTGAACTTCTTGAAATCGGAATTCCCACATAACGGAATTTCATCGGTAGTACAAGCATTTAATTTTTCGCCTCCTTCTTCCTCTATTTTTTTGGAGATACGGTCTACAATTCTTTCTGCCATTTTGCGATAACCGGTAAGCTTACCACCTGCAATGCTGATCAAACCTGTTTCCGAAGTAAAAATTTCATCTTTCCGGGATAGCTCCGAGGCAGACTTCCCTTCCTCATGAATCAAAGGTCGAAGCCCTGCCCAAGAAGATACGATGTCATCCAATTCCAATTCAATCTTTGGGAACATATTGTTCACGGCCGAAATAATATAGATAGCATCTGCCAAATCGGTAGTTACCTTATCCTTATGATCATTGTAATTAGTATCCGATGTACCAACATAGGTAACCTTACCACGAGGAATAGCGAACATCATACGCCCATCGGGCACATCAAAATAAGTGGAATGCTTTAAAGGCAATTTCTCGTAGGGGAATACCAAGTGTACTCCCTTTGTTAAATGCAAGCGTTTTCCTTTTTTGGAGTTGTTGATACTTCGAAGCTCATCTACCCAAGGCCCTGCCGCACTGACCACATAATTCGATTTGATGGTGACCGGTTTTCCAGACACCCCATCTTTTACAACGACCCCGGCAATGGTATCCTCTTCGTATATAAAATCTTCGACTGCGGCATAGTTCAAAGCGGTCGCTCCGAACTGCAGACTTGTTTTGATATTTTCAATAGTCAAACGGGCATCATCTGTACGATACTCCGCATAATATCCTGCCCCTTTGACTATCTTTTTGGGAAGCAAGGGCTCTAGCTTCATAGCTTCCTTCTTTTCGAGCATCTTTCGTTTATCATCTCCGGTAACTTGTGCTAAAATATCGTACACTTTTAAGCCTATCGAAGTAAGCCACTTCCCATAGGAACCATTTTCGATCAATGGCAATAACATCTTTTCGGGCAACACCAAATGGGGCGCCAATTTGTGTACAATGGCCCTTTCTGACCCTACTTCTTTCACCAACCAAAAATCGAACTGCTTCAAGTAGCGCAAGCCGCCATGAATCAACTTGGTTGATTTGCTACTCGTACCCGAGGCAAAATCGCCCTTTTCTACCAAGGCCACCTTAAGGCCGCGGGACGCTGCATCGAGTGCAATACCGCCACCGGTAATACCACCGCCTATAACAACAAGGTCAAAGGTTTCTTTCGCCATTTTGGCAACTGTCTTTTTCCTATCTAAATTTGAGAATTTTATATTTTTTGACATTATTTTACTTTTCAATCCTGTAAATACAGGAGTCTATTTAATTAAGATTGCACCAACATCTATAGTTCTTCCCATCCTTTGGTTCGCTCTACCGCCTTCTGCCATTTATCATATAATCTTTTTCTTTTTACACGATCAAAAGTGGGTTTGAAGATTCGGTTCATGGGTCGGTTCTGGTCGATGTCAGACTGTGTCCATAAACCTACCTGTATCCCTGCTAGGAAAGCAGCCCCCATCGCAGTAGATTCAATTACTTCTGGCCGATGTACTTCTGTATCGAGAATATCTGCCTGAAATTGCATGAGATGGTTATTGGCACAGGCCCCGCCATCTACGCGTAAATTTTCCAATTGAATTCCCGAATCGTCTTCCATGGCTTTTAAAATGTCTTTGGTCTGGTAGGCCAATGACTCTAAGGTAGCTTTGGCAAGGTGTGCTTTTCCTGTATCTCGCGTAAGTCCGAATACGGCACCACGTGCATACATATCCCAATAGGGGGCTCCCAAACCTGCAAAGGCGGGCACTACATAAACAGGGTTTTCACCTTCGATAGAATCGGCCAATCCTTCCGTTTCTTTTGCATCTTTAATCAGTTCTAAACCATCGCGCAACCATTGTATCGCCGCACCGGCAATAAAGATGCTTCCTTCAAAAGCGTAGTTTACTTTGCCATCTAAGCCATAGGCAATGGTGGTAAGTAAGCCATTTTTGGAAAACTGCGGCGTCTCTCCGGTATTCATTAACATGAAACATCCCGTTCCATACGTATTTTTGGCAGAGCCTTTTGTAAAACATCCTTGTCCAAAAAGAGCAGCTTGTTGATCTCCGGCGATTCCGGCAATGGGTATAACGGTCCCATTCAATTCATAATCACCAAAATGGTAGGCCGATGGCTTTACCTCTGGTAGCATGCTTTTAGGAATTGTCAACGCTTCTAACATTTTATCGTCCCATTGAAGGTTTACGATATCGTAGATCATGGTACGGGAAGCATTGGTATAATCGGTGATATGATTTTTTTCGGTCGACATGTTCCAAACAAGCCAACTATCGATCGTACCCATTAACAAATCGCCATTTTCGGCTCTTTCCCTGACACCCTCAACATTATCCAAAATCCATTTTACTTTTGTACCGGAGAAATAAGAGTCGATTACCAATCCTGTGGTCTTGCGCACATGTTCGGTAAGACCGCTATTGGTTAAGTGCTCGCAGATATCGGCCGTTCGCTTATCTTGCCAAACAATTGCATTGTACACCGGCTCCCCTGTATGCTTATCCCAAACCACAGTGGTCTCTCTTTGATTGGTAATGCCAATTGCCTTAATATCGGAAGCCGCAACTCCTTCTTTTTCTATCAATTCGCTAAGTACCCCTAACTGGGATGCCAAAATCTCCTTTGCATTGTGCTCGACCCACCCCGACTTTGGGAAAATTTGTTTGAATTCCTTTTGTACCATGCCTTTGATCGCGCCATCTTGATCAACAAGCAACGCTCTTGAACTGGTTGTACCTTGGTCTAGGGAAATGATATAATCCATCTGTGCGATATTAAGTTAAATTTTACTTTGTAGCATAAAGTAGCATAGCAAATATAAGTAAATATAAGCTATTCAACACCATCTGCAAAAAAGCATTGACACTCTATCGTTAGAGTACTAAAAAAGCTTAATTACTCTATCGTTATCGTAACAAATACTTCATTTCCAAGGGAATCTATCACTGTAATCTTATGCATTCCTACGGAAGGGACCAGGCCTATTTCGTGAAAGTTTTTAGTCTGCGAAACAAAGGCATCATCTAGATACCAAAAAACGGTGGTCTCGGGTTTTGCATGTGCCAACTTTAGTATAAGCTCCCCAATTTTACCGTCAAAATTTTTGGTCAGGGTGATTCTGCTTCCCATTTTAGGATAAATAAATTCCATTGGTGGTGCATTTGTTTGTTGGCAGTCTTCGCGAAAAGGGGGAAGTGCACTATATGTAGGGTGTGTACGTTTGTAATAGAACTCCATCAGCGGAGGTAGCGAGAACCAAGATTTCGAAACCGTTTGGGAAAGATCGATACAGGACGAATTAACCCGGAATTGCCGTTGCGTATCCAAATGAATGATCGAATGATAACTGCACGCTTGCACATAATTTTTCTTGTTGGGGATTAAAATAGTCTTTGCAGGACACTGGGCGGTAGCCAGATACCCGCTCTTTTGACAGACATTGATTTCTACAAACTCATCATAGGGTTTGGAAAACCATGAGGAGACGGGAAGCACATCAAAAACATCGAATAATATGGGTGCCGCACTCAATACTCCTGTAACGTTGGGCCGTCCTTCCCCATCGGCATTTCCGACCCAGACCCCCACCACCTGGTCTTTTGTGACTCCAATGGCCCAAGCATCCTTATTACCAAAACTAGTACCCGTTTTCCAAGCTACCTCTTTGCTACTATCATAAAACTCCCATGATTCGCTCCCATTTGGGCGGTTTACTTCCTTCATAGCCTCAAAAGTGAGGTAGATGCTAGCCGCATCAAACAAGGTTTTTTCGTTGGAAAGATTTCCAAAAGCGACCTCTGAGTCTTTAATTAAACTTGGTTCTATAAACTCCTTATCGAAATATTCGCTCGAATACTTGTTAAAATGATTTAGGGTACCCGCTAAATTCGCATAGGTCTTACACAGGTCCCATAAATTGCTTTCCGCGCCTCCCAAAATGAGGGTAAGCCCGTAATGATCGGCCGTTTTGGTAATACCCCCTAATTTGAAATACTTCAATTGGTCTCTAAATTTCTCAAGACCGTATTGCTGTAACAAGCGCACCGCAGGTATATTTAAGGAACGGGCCAAAGCCTCCTTCGCCGGTACCGCACCACTATAATTTTCGCTAAAATTCTCAGGGGTATACCCTGCAATCTGGGTGGGTATATCGGGAACCAACATACCAGGGAGTAGTTCCCCGGCATCGAGCATCGCAGCGTAGAGCAAAGGTTTAATAACACTACCGGTACTGCGGTTGGCCTGCACCATATCTACATCTTTTTGATGCTCTTTCGTAGTCATCGTATTGCCTACATACGCTTTCACCTGCCGTGCATGTACATCTAAGACTAAGACAGCTGCATTGTTTACTTGGTTCTGTTGCAATCTACGATGGTACTTATCGACAATGGCATTTACATTTTTTTGTAAATCCTCATCCAAGGTGGTGATTATTCGTTTGCCCTTGTTCTTGCGCGCCATATACTGTACAAGGTGCGGCGCGCTTTTAGGCAAGGAATAGGGTTTTTGCGGAAGCATTTCGAGCAATGCCAATTCGTAGGTAGTGGCATCGATCAGTTTTTTATCGTGCATTTTTTTCAGCAGACGATTGCGTTTCTTCAAAAGCCGTTCTTGGTTTTTGCCGGGATAAATTAAACTTGGGGCATTGGGTAATACTGCCAAAGTAGCGGCCTCGGCCCAAGATAATTGATGAGGGCGCAGCCCAAAGTATCGCCATGCCGCTACATCTAAGCCAACCACATTACCGCCATATGGGGCGTGACTGGTATATAACTGCAGTATTTCTTCTTTCGAATAGCGAAACTCCAAACGCGTGGCCAGAACAAGTTCTATCGCCTTCTCAAAGTACGAACGCTCTTTTCCTTTTCGTGCCAAGCGGATCACTTGTTGGGTCAAAGTGCTGCCTCCTCGTACTGTTTTTCCTGCCGTTATATTGGCGCCAATGGCCTTTACCATGGATGCTGGATTAAAACCAGGATGCTTATAAAAGTGTGTATCTTCGAATTGTAGCAGGCATGTCTCGAATTTATAGGGAACGCTGTCGATCTCAGGAAAACGCCACTGCCCGTCTTCAGCAATCTTGGCTCCCAACAATTTTCCTTGTTCACTCTCGATTACGGTGGCATTGGGCGTTTTGAAAAGCTGCTTGGGAAGACAAAAATAGTAGGCAATTAGAACAATCGTCGCAACGATCAGTTTCTTAGGGTGGCGTATGATCCAACTCAATACCTTGCCTCTAGTACGCAGATTTATATTTTTCAAAATCATATTCCCGTTCTACTAAGCAAATACCAATTTTATACAAATCTTAAAGCCATTCCTACCTTCGAGGGAATCTCTAAGAGATATATTCCTTCTCTAAAAAATAGCCTACAATCGCCTCTTTCATCAGTACCGATTGTTCCCCGGCTTTTAAGGGTGGTAATTCTTCTTTTATGGTATAATGTGGCCATCCTTCTTCATCGAAAAAATCGAACTCATAATAGCCATATGGCTCTAACAAACGACAAATGGCAATATGCATGAGGTCTAGTTTCTGGTTTTTTTTATATTTTCTATGAAACTGCCCCAATTCTTGTACCCCTACTAAATAAATAATGGCGTCAAGATCCAAAGGGTCTCCATCCGAAAATTGGTCCGATAGCTTATCGACCAATAGGTCCCATCGTTCTTTTAATTGTATATCTCTTGCCATTTTAGCCTGCTTAACATCGTTCCATTTAAGTGCGAAAGGTCCCAGACCCAACATCCTTTCAAAGGTACAAATCAAAGCACTATATTTGTCATGAAACTTATTTTGTCGGCGTTCTATATTACAGCAATGAGAAAATAACTATTTCAACAACCCTGACCGTAACGTAGGGGTTCAAAACACTTCTCTTATGGGTTTCTTGGATATTGTTTTAGGGTTACTGTTGATTTGGGGTTTGTGGAAAGGCCTTAAAAACGGACTTTTTGTAGAATTAGCCTCTTTGATCGCCTTGATTGCAGGTATTTTTGGCGCTATCCATTTTTCATATATCATTGGGAATTACCTGGCCAATAATATGGAGTGGAACGAGCAGTACATTAACCTTGCAGCTTTTATTATCACTTTTATAATTATTGTCTTGGTGGTACATTTGGCAGGAAAACTGCTCACTAAAATCGCAGATTTTGCTATGCTGGGCATTGTGAATAAAATTGCCGGGGGCCTTTTCGGAATGCTTAAAGTAGCTGTCATTCTCGGAGCTTTGATCGTGTTTTTTGATGGAGTCAACAACTCGGTCGGGTTTATCAATGATGAGACCAAAAAACAATCGGTGCTTTATGAACCGGTGAAAGAAATCGGAGCATTTGTATTTTCAAAAGTGTTGAAGGGAGAGGAAGAAAAAGAATCTGAGTAACCCTCTTACTTTACTTGTAAGACGCAGTTTTTGGAGTTATCTTAGTTCATTAACACTTCTCTTCGTTACAATCTTTGAAAAGCTTTTAGGATACTTTGAACGACTTATATTCCGCTGTAGTCTTCCCTTAAAAAAGAAATTTTAATAGTATCTCGGGAAATAGATTGATTTAGTTCCTCCTGACTCTATAGGTAATTCTTCGATTGGTTATTACCTTGTTCACATAGGGCTTGGACATGGCAATGGTGAAAAACATGTTAGTATTGGTTGTTAAATCTACATTGCTAAAGCTTACGACACCATTATCAAATGTTGTCCCTGTTGTGTGCACTAAAGCACCAGTTGTAAAGTCGTCATCCGTATCGATCAATAGTGTAAAATTAGCTACCATACCGCTAGGTAAGTCAAAATCAAGATTTGAGAAATCGAATGACAATGATACGTTGCCCGGTGCTCCGCTTGTGGATGTTTTCCAGACTTTATTGGCGTATTCGACATAATCACTACTTATAGCATAGGGGCTACTCCCAGAAGCAGAATTATTCCCCCAGAGCAGAAAGTCCTTGTCCGCGGCGAACCCGGCGCCCTTGCCGATCGTCACGATAGAACCGTTGTTGCCGCTTTTGGACATGCGCTGGTCAAGGGCAGTGGCGTCGTCACGACCGATACCCGCAACATCGTTGTGATAGGACCCGTTGGCAGAATGGTCCCAAAGCACGGTGGTC
>CALLVX010000016.1 GCA_938010765.1 uncultured Flavobacteriaceae bacterium
CAAAATTGCCGTTACGACCGATAATACTGCTATTAGAAAAGTTAAAACTTTTGTCGATTGTTCGTTAAACTTGAATTTTGGGAAATGAAATTGAACTGCGTAGAATGAGAATGCACAAGCATATGGGATGACAATAAAAAAAAGGTATTCTTCCAAGGGAAGCTTATTTATATAAATACCCGAATTATAGATCGGGTTGAAAAACCAACATCCCATATGGGTAAAGATGATATCCCAAGCAACGAAAACAGGCATCGTGATTAAAATGGCAGGAAGCAGGTATTTCCAACGCTTATAGAGCTGAAGGTTTTTCTCGAAACTCAAAGCTAAAGGCCCGGCAAGTGAAAAAATAAGTATAATTAAATAGAGTGACATAGTTCGTGATTTTCTTATGTTCTATGTCAATGAAAGTTTATTGGTGATGTAAATAGAAATGCCCATATCGTAACCCTATTAGGTATTCACATTCGCTCATTAAGTATTTCGCAACAGGAGTTCAATTTATCTTAGCCCAAGTTTCCTATTACAAAGATAGGCTGCATATACCCTGTTATTTGAATTGTTAGGCAGTAGCTTGACCCTTTTTAAAGTAACTCTGAAATCTTCTTCAAAATCCTTTGCGAAAGTAATAATCTTTTTCAAACTCGCCTAAATTTTTTAAATAGACGCCTACCCTGATTATACAAAGCTTTTTAAGTACGGTTTAGGTATCGTTAGGGCTTTAAAATACGTGCCTAAAAACTATGGCTAGAAGCAACTGCTGACCACACGTTTTACCAGATATGTAAAAGAAAATTTGAATGCGTGATGTAAGGAAGTATTGGAATACTTGGAATCTGAAGTGGATTGCAAAAGCCAAAGTAGGAAGTTCAAAAATGTAGCATAGAATCTAAAATGATTAACGTATCAATTATGACAAGCTTCTAAACGGACTCAATATTGAAATTATAGTTGTCAATTTTGACCGAATTTGTTAGTTTTTATAGCTTGTTACAACTAAAGGCCCATATCATAGAAAGTTTATGAAAAATCACATTGCTATTTTAGTTTTATTTGTCAATGCTATTGCATTTTCACAAAGCCCTTGGACAGAAGAAAAAGGTGCGTTTTACATACAATTGTCCTATACGGCAATACCTAATTACAGTACCTTATTCGGCGATCCGGATTACACTACTTTTAGTGAAATTTCAGATAATACCATTCAGTTGTATGGGGTATACGGTCTTTCAAATAAAACAAGTTTGTTTGTAAACCTTCCATTAAAAATAATCGCCATTAACGATTTTGAAAACCCGCTGATCGATTGCGAAGGAGATTGTTCCGAAGATTTTAATGAAACGGCATTCGGTAATCTGGAAATCGGTGTAAAGCATAACTTTTATAAAAAGGATTGGATATTTTCTGGGCAATTTTCTATTGAGGCTAACACCGGTTCATATGATTTGAATTCGGGAATTAGAACGGGGTATGACGCCCTTACATTTACACCACTTTTTTTAGCAGGACGAAGTTTTGGCAAGACCTATGTGCAAGCATTTGCAGGTGCCAATATTCGAACGAATGATTACAGCACGAATGCCAAATTCGGAGGTGAAGTAGGGCATAAGATTACCAAACGTATTTGGTTGATCGGTTTTATTGATATCGTAAAATCGCTGGAAAACGGAAACATTGTATTGCCACAACCAAACATATTTACAGGTTTGTATGTAAATGATCAAGAGTATGGCGCCTTTGGTTTTAAAGGTATTGGAGAAATCTCGGATAATTTTGGGGTCACAGTTGGTTTTGGAGGTGCTTTTTTGGGAAACAACGTAGCAAAACGAGCGGCTTTAAATGTGGGTGTTTATCAAAAGTTTTAACGACTGTATTCTGAAATTGCGTTAGAAAGGAACGGATATTAAAAAGCACTTGTAGTAGTAAAAAAAATCAATACTACTGCCAGTTTTCGAGCACTTTATGGTCTTGGGAAACGTCGCCCTTTTCAATACCTAGTATGGTTCTTATGGAAATACCCGTGGCTTCCAATAATTCTTCTTGAGACATCTTTTTGTTCACCTCGTAATTGATGAATTTTATCACTAAATCTCATTTGGGTTTGGCTTGAATAAGAGGATCTTGTTTGGCAATATATTAGAGATTGTGGGGAAAATGAAAAATAAACCAGCAGCTTACAATAGATGAAATTTGTTGCTTGTGGATTTCTGTTCAGGAAATCACCTGCAATAAGCTATCTTTGGGTTAGGCAGGATTGTCCTTTGGATGATTTACGACAACTAACCTTAGCCGCACCGTTCCCTACAAATAATAAAAAAAAGTAACTTTTATGAAATTTATACCATTACTGATCATCACTGCCACAATACTTGGTATAGGTAGCTGTAGCGATGAAGAGTTGGTTCCGGAAACAGACTCCGAATTTCAAGTGCCCATTATAACTCCTAGTGGTAGTGAAAACTATCTGAACAATGGTTCTGATTATATCTTTGACCAAGCGCAGCTACATACTTTTGAATTGAAAATTCCGGAGAGTGCGTTATTGGAATTAGATGAAGACCCTGCTGCGGAAGAATATGTTGAAGGGATGTTGATTTTTGAAGGAGATACGATAAGTCCTGTAGGGGTCAGATATAAAGGGTCGATCGGCGCATGGGTCGGCTGCCTTTCGGGAGGTGATTTGTTAAATCCGTCCGGTACTAAAACCTGTACGAAACTATCCATGAAAGTTAAAATTAACTGGGAGGGTAGGGATGAGAAGTTTTTCAAATTAAAAAAATTGCAATTTCATTCTATGAATAGTGATCCTTCACAAATGCATGAGCGGCTTGGCTATTGGTTGTTCAGAGAAATGGGAGTCCCTGCACCACGATCGGTACATGCGAAACTAAATATAAACGGGCAATATGTAGGGTTGTTCGCTTTAACGGAACAGATAGACAATCGGTTTATCAAGGAAAACTATGAGGATGATAAAGGCAATCTGTACAAGGAGGTTTGGCCACTGGGTACGAATGGTATCCCCTTAAGTGATCAGGAATATATGAATGCCTTAAAAACAAATGAAGACGATAATCCTAGTATCGAATTGATCAAAAATTTAGGTCAAAGTATAGCGGATGCCGAAATATCGGCAACACAGGAGATTGTGGAGCGGTTTCTAGATATGGATGAAATCATGGCGTATGCCGTTGTAGACAGAACTATTAGACACGACGATGGCCCATTTCACTGGTATTGTAGCGAAGACAATTGTAGTAATCACAATTATTACTGGTATGAAGAACCCAGTGAAGAAAAATTACACCTGATTGCATGGGATCTTGACAATGCTTTTGCAAATATTATAAACGATTCAAATCCAATTACGCCAATCGCAGATCCCTGGGGGCAGACATCAAATAATTGCCAGCCTTTTCAATACCTTTGGGTAAGGCAATGGTCTGCATCCTGTGACAAGCTAACAGCTACTTGGGTATCATATGCTGATATATACCAGCAAAAAAAGCTTCAATTGCTAAATGGTCCTATGTCCGATGCTTCTGTGAATCAGCTGTTGGATACCTGGCAAAATCAAATAAAAGAGGCAACAAAAGAAGCAAGCGAGCTCTATGACGATTCAGTACCCGTAGATGAATGGGAATCTAAAGTCATTGGATTGAAAAGCCAACTCCAACACGCAAGAAATAAGTAGAAAACGGGCAGAGTGCAATTTACATTGAGCCTGACTTCCTTTGAGCGCGTGAGCCATAGGCACGCGCTTGTTGTAACGAAAAGCAAAAACAGCTTGGTACAACTAGCGAATCAGTAGAAAAATAGGGCGCTATAGCGCGTATAGTGGTCCTGGAAGAAAAACGATTTAAAATCTAGCCTACATTTACCTCGTTAACAAAGCGTTCTTGTTGCTCTGAATCTTCATTATGGTAAAAATTAAAAATACCAGAGAAAGACATTCAATAAAAACTCTTCCCCAATGCCAATAACTCCAAATAACTAGTTTTTTTTAACTCGGTTTCATTAAGGGCAGTCTGATAAAACAGTTCATTCGCCTCTTTAAAATATATATAAAAAGCAGCAACAAAAAGCAGTGCCAAGAAGGAGGAAACCAGAGCAAAATTTAAAGCGTTTGAATTGATTGACTTACAGTAGATGGAGATGATAATAGGTATGACAGCTGCGGCAATGGTTAATACGGTATAAAACTGACCTATAGAAGGGCCAAAATTGGCATAGTAAGAATAAAAATCAACTGAAGATAAAGATTGCCAATAGGGAACCAGTAGCAAGCCTTCCGTAATTTGACTTCCAATAAAAACAGAAAAAAAGGTAACTGAAAAAACAATAAAAACTGTTTCGTAATAGTAGTTTGAACAACTTAAATATAGAGAACCAAAGTAAATGAACAAAGCAAAACAGCCGACAAGGAACTGCACTAAAAACAAATAAAATTCAGCCCAACTCACCTCATAAAATCCCCATCGTAATCCGACCCTGGTCTTGCTATTTCATAGGCTAGTGACGGGTCTTTTGCTTTTTATACCGCTTATAACGCTTCTCTCGTTAGACGCAAGACCGAAATGGGAAGAAAACCGTCTTGAGTTTTTAAAACATGAAACCCGTAAGTTGAAACCATTAAGAGCATCATTGTTTTTTATTAACACAAGCTATTGCTTTCAATTTTATAAGCTATCCGGATAAACGAACATGCAACAAAACGCTTTGTACCACCTTTAAAAAATAGCTAAATAATGTATCTTGCCGACCTATCTAAAGACGGGAAGTATGGAAGCGAATAAATTGCTCGGGTATATAAAGGATGTGGTAGAAAATATGCCAGCTTGCTGGTTGCGCCTAACAACGCATCGATTGGATATTTATGATGAAAAAAGGGCGAAAACGCATTTTTTGGAAGCGTTTGAAGCCTTGTTCAATGCCAATGACGCTACAGCATCGGCATTGGAAGAATTACCGACTGCGTACGACTATATCCGCTTAGGACATCCACTGTCTTGCGTGCTCGAATGGGGAATTGCGAATTTAAATCAACTAAAGCCAGAAAACGTTATCAGTTTTTCTTCGAAGACGATTCCTATTTTCGCAATTCTGAGAAAAAATTTGTTGGCCAACAGAAACACACAAATTGTTTACTCAGGTGATTTCCCCCATTTTTTAGACGAGGAGGTGTTGCGGCGGGTGTATGGCTACAAATTTGAATTGAAGCAGATAGCGAAAGCGTCGACCATTCCTGCCTTTAATGGGAGTACCATTTATGTTTCACAACCAGCGGAGATTTCTAAGGTAGACCTCGCACCTAACGTAGACTTTTTTGTCAATACTCACCCTCATTTTGGAAGTGTCCTGTCGGTAAACAACGACCAAGATGAAAGCTTTATCTTAGAAATTCAGCATGTCCGAAGAAGGGAGACCATTGCGATGACACCCGTCAATTGCCTTGCTGCCTTACATTCGCTTCTTGGGAAGTCTTCTTTTGAAGAGAAAAAAAAGAATGTCGAGGCCAACAGTGTAGCAGTCCTCGATTCAATTACGACAATTACCGGGGCCGATATAAAGCCATTGGTGGCTTCAAGTGGTCTGTCCATGCAATATGCCATTATGATGGGGCTTGTTCATGAGGCGATGGAAAATCATCAGGGAAAGGCGATCAAATTTGTTGTTCCTCCCAATTGCTACGGGGGTACAAATGATCAAGCAAGGCGCGTTGCTGCTTGCAGTGATATGATTGAGGTAGTAGATCTGCTAGTAGATGGTGACAATGATATGGTGAGGAGTATTGACCTGGTTTTGGAAAAAATCGCGAAGGAAGATGCCGTGCCTTACATCATCGCTGAAATACCCACAAACCCTAGGGTTGAAGTACCCGATCTGTTACAATTAAAAGAGGTTTTAAGCAAAAAGCGCACCACCGCAACGGGTGACATTGCTATTGATCCCGTGTTTATTTTGGATCAAACATTTTGTCCCAATGTGCATTTTTTAGGTAAAGGAGAAATACTCTCGACCGTACGGACCATCTCATATGTCAGCGGGTCAAAATTTCCAAGTGGCGGGCTATGCACGGCCGGCTATTGTGTTGCAAACAAAAAAACGGAAGCTTTGATGGAAAAGATAGAAGAACATCTAAGACTGTGTGATAATGCCGCTACAGATCTTCAAAAGGAAATACTGGCAAAGCAACTGCCTTCAATGAACCAAAGAATTAATGAGGCGTATGCCAATACCCGCGATTTTGTAAACTTTATCAAGGCCACGTTGCCAGCGGCGAAAATCAATTTCGTATCGCCGGCATTGGCCGAACAAGGCTTCACCCCATCCGTTTTTTCATTGGATTTGCCTACAAAAGGTACTACGACAGAAGAAAAAGAAACGTACAAAAGAGCATTGAATCATAAGTTGATCCATTTGATGATCACTGAAATACCCGATGAAAGTAAATACTGTGTAAGTTACGGGCAGTTAAAAGGATGTTATTGGACCGTACCCGCAACCTCTACCCAGGGGACTACGAAAGAAGGCGATAAAGATTATATTGCTCGGGTAGCTCTTTCGCCTAGTCTAGACCTTGAACGTCACAAGGAAGTCTTTTTAGAATTTGTTGAAAAAATTTAATTGTAGGGGAGGGGCGTGTTTCTCAATTTGATCTTGTTGTCGAGTAAGTTTTAGCGTTGCTGTTGATGCGGGGTACCTCTGCGAATAAATAATTTGTAGCGGTTATTTTCACTAAAGTCGAATCTTATCGTACACTTGGAATTTGTAACTGAAAAGTTATGTTTAGGCCCAGGTACGGTTTTGTTGCTAAAGCTCTTGGTAGATTTCTAATCCTGTAAATAATTGTATTAATCACGAACTTAATGTCCATTATATTGGACCCATTGTCCTTAATGAAGTGCTACTATCGCCTTAATTTTGTAACTCAATAGTTCATATATGAAAGGAGCATTATTTCTTTTGATAGCTGTTTTTTTCTGGGCACTTAACTTTCATTTGGGTAAAACGATGATGGAGTATGCCTCTCCGAACGTAACCGCTTTTTGGCGGTATTTTTTTGGCGTAGCAACATTATTTATTTTAACTTTTTCTTCCTTTCCTGCTTGGTCAAAAATCAAAGCCAACTGGCAGGGGATATTTCTAGTGGGGTTTGTCGGGTTATTTGGTTTCATCTATTTCTTTTTTCAGGGCTTGAAGTATACCTCAAAGATGAACGGGGCGCTTATCATCAGTCTCAATCCGGCTACGACTCTTTTGTTGGTCTTTTTCTTTCATGGCCAAAAACCTGATAAGAAACAGGCTGTCGGTATTTTTTTGGCTTTTATTGGGGTGGTGTATTTGGTATGCAAAGGAGATTTTAATACCCTCAGAAATACAGCTTTTAATAAAGGCGATATCTTGTTTTTAGTAGCGAATCTTTTATTTGCATTACAAAATATTTGGATAAAAAAGTATATGAAAGACCTCGGTAACCTTAATTTTACAACCCTTACTAATTTCTGCTGCCTGTTGGGCTTTCTTCCGCTGCTATTCCTGGAAAACAACCTTTCTATCGATAATTTTCCATTCGAATTTTGGAGTTCAGGTATTGTTATGGGGGTTTTTGGAACGGCCCTTGCCTACTATAGTTGGAACTATGGCATTGCCAAACTGGGTGCTGCAAGAGGTGCGGTTTTTTTGAATGCAATGCCTCTTTTTGTGGCATTGTTTGCTCTTGTTTTTGGTGCGGAATTATTGAGATATCATATGGTGAGTAGTGTATTGATCATTTTAGGATTACTATTAGTGCAAGTTAAAAGTAAAAGCGCTCAGGTAGCCGACCAAAGTCTACCTTAAAGGAACAAAAGATGCTCGGCTTTTGTGTACGACACAAAATGCATCCTACTATTGTAGAATTTCCCTTCGAAAAAATGAATAGAACTATCTGGCTTCTAAAAGAGGTTAGGGCTAGGCTTGGAGTTATATTAAAAAAGGAAGAACGACTGAAACATCCTTGGATGATTGTTTTGCTTTTTGAACTGTCCGGAATTTAACTACTTTTCTAAAATAGCGGTTATTACGCGGCGCACCCCTTCTTCCAATCTTGTTCGTGGACATGCAAGGTTTAATCGTATATAGCCTTTCGCATTGGCAACGAACATATCACCACCTTCTAACAGTACACCCGCATTGCGTGCGAAGAATAGGGTGAGGTTTTCATGGTCGGTAAAATAGGCGTTCACATTCACCCAAGCCAAGTAAGTTGCATCTGGTATTACAAATTTTGCAAGGGGTAAATGGGTGTCCAATGCTGCTTTTAAATACTTAAAATTTGCATCTAAATAGTCGGTCAATTCGGTTAGCCAAGTATGTCCGTCCGAATAGGCCGCCTGTGCCGCCACGATACTCAACGGGTTCTCTACGGGTAGGTAATTCTCACTATAGGTCTTTCTCAAATCATCATTTGGAATTAGTACTGTTGCGTTAAGAAATGTTCAATCGTTTAAATATATAGTAAATACGGTATCTACCGGACGTTCCTTGATTTTTTGATTTGAATTGACGACTAGCTTTGGCAAAAGCCAAAGTTATGAATACGGGTAAATATG
>CALLVX010000017.1 GCA_938010765.1 uncultured Flavobacteriaceae bacterium
ATTTTTATAAAAATATCCCATAAACGCAGGTCTTTTCATTTTTTCAAAAGTCTCTTTCTTCATTGTATGATCGATCATTGCCTGCAAATGGGTAAGGCCTTCTATTCGGTATTTTGTGGTCCAGTAGCGTTTCTTTAAAGCACTGGCCTCAAATTCATGGTAGTCACTCCCTTTTACCAACCGCGCCAGTTGCAATCCCCAAGGTCCGGCCAACAAAGATGCTTTCTCATCAAAAATCGCAACATTTGGGGAATACAGCACGAGACCCGCAATATCAGGGTCATCACCTACTAAATGCAAGGCTAAGGTACCCCCGGTAGAAGTTGCCATTATAAGCACTTTGTCCCCTAACTGTTTTGCAATGGCAATTGCCTCTTTCGCCGAGTCGATTACCGCATCAGCGGTGAGATCCAACATCGCCTCCTCTTCGTTTAACCCATGCCCTGCCAGTCTTGGCAAATACAGGTTACAGCCATACCGCTTAGCCATTTCCAAATGCAAAGGATCTCCTTCTTTCACACTGGCAGACCACCCATGTAAATACACCATACTGTATTCGGTTTTTCTTGGGATACTATCGAACCAAACAATACGCGATTCGTTGTCTGGCTTTACCAAGGTATTGACCGCTTCCCTTTTCTGGACCATCTGTTCAAGCTCCCTGAGATCCGTGGGTACTTCAGGGGGGGTAACATCCATACTTGGCGCATCGACCTTCGGACCTAGGAAATACCCAATAATTAAAAAGGTCAATAAGACAAAAAGGCCTTTCAAAATTTTAAATAGTATTCTCAAAATAATATAGATTACCGGTTAAATTGTTTCACTCACAAAATTGTTTTAAGGTAAGAAACATTTTGCATTCATCAACTTATAAAACTTCAAGGGTTAAATCCTCTAGAGAACAACTATCTTTAACACGCATGAAGAAAAAGCTTTTAAAACTGTTTTTAATCATCCTTGGTATTCCTTTACTCTTGTTACTAGTTTGCAATTATACTATTAATAGAGCCGCAGAAGGGAAAACATTCGCTACCAGTGAAACGATTCCCAAAAACAGGGTCGGACTGGTCTTAGGAACATCTAAAAAGCTGACCAACGGCCGCCCCAATCTGTACTACACCTACCGAATCAATGCAACAATAGCGCTCTTCAAAGCTGGAAAAATAGACTTTGTACTGGTAAGTGGCGACAATGGCACTATTTACTACAATGAGCCGACCACCATTCAGAAAGATCTGATAAAGGGAGGTATTCCTACGGAAAAAATCTTTTTGGACTATGCCGGCTTTCGCACCTTGGATTCTATGGTTCGGGCCAAAGAGGTGTTCGGCTTGGACACAATTACCGTGATATCACAAAAGTTCCATAACGAGCGGGCCATTTACCTGGCGGAAAAAAAGGGACTCAAAGCGATTGGTTTCAACGCCCAAGATATTTCGACACAACAGGGGTTCAAAGTGCAGCTACGAGAATATTTTGCCCGTGTAAAAGTGTTTATTGATCTTATGTTCAATACCCAACCTAAATTTTTTGGAGATACGATTGAAATAAAATGATGGTTCTATAGAGACCAATGTATCACTCGACAAAGTAAAATTTCTTAATTTAGAAATCCCAACCAGCCCACATGTCGAAACTTAAAACTTTTATCAGAAACCTAGGCCCTGGATTACTTTTCGCTAGCATGGCGATAGGAACTTCTCACTTGGTACTATCTACCAAGGCCGGCGCGCAATATGGGTGGATCATGGTTATCCCAATTATCCTTGCCAACATATTCAAGTATCCTTTTTTCGAATTTGGGGTACGATATACACACCTTACAGACAAAACATTGATAGAGGGGTATTTAAATCGTGGAAAGGGCTACCTATGGTTTTATGCGGGTATTACGCTAATAACCACCTTTACCATTTTAGCGGCGCTTTATACGGTAACTGCCGGACTTTTCATAAACTTGTTTAAAATTGATTCGTTTTCAATTGCCCAAGTTGCTTTTGGCTTGTTCGTACTGATAAGCGGCTTATTGATTATAGGGCGGTACAAGCTACTTGAAAACTCGCTCAAAGTTATTGTGTCAATTTTGTTCATTGCCCTAATCATTACTGCTACCCTGGTGATGTATAAGGGACAGGTTTCTACTGTTGACGATTTTGTGCCGCCGACCATTTTCAATGAGGCCGGCATCTTGTTCTTGATCGGTCTTATGGGGTGGATGCCCACCACCGTAGAAGCCTCTAGTTGGGTAAGCCTTTGGAGTATTGAAAAATGGCGCAGCACCCAACGCAAACCCTCTTTGGCCCAATCGCTTCAAGAATTTAATACCGGGTACTTTTTGACCGCAATTTTAGCCGTTTTCTTTTTGATTATTGGGTGGTTCACATTGTATGGCACCAATACCGAACTGAGTGGCAATGCGGTAACCTTTGCAGATCAGGTAGTACGTTTATTCACAACACATATTGGTTCATGGGCCTATGTGTTTATCGCAATATCTGCCTTTGCAACAATGTTTAGCACCTGTATGACCGCCCATGATGCGGTTGCCAGAGTAAGTCTTGATACGATCAATTTGTTGGCCCCGAAAATTAAACTTAGTGGTAAAAAGGGCCCTTTTGCCCTGGCCATCATCGTTCTTGCCTTGATCAACTTTATCGTCATAGCCACATTCGCGGCAAATATGGGATTTCTCGTCGCTTTGGCCACTTTTGTCTCTTTCGTGGTAGCCCCCATCATCGGCTATATGAATTTGAAGAATGTGATGAGCGAGGATCTTCCAAAAGAGCACCGCCCCAAGAAATGGCTACAATGGCTTACCTATGCAGGAATTTTATTCCTCTCACTATTTTCCCTACTTTACTTTTGGATGGTGGTTTTTTAGGCCGGAACGTCTTTACACTTATTGATTCAGCGCATCGTAGTTGAGTACAACGAAATGTGTCCTTGCGTTCTGGTTATGCAAAAAGTCTAAACAATAGACTCCATTTTTACAGCTGTTCAATATTCGTTCTTCGCCATAACCGACTATGGAAGAAATATTTTCAGAAGAAACTCCATTTCTCAATAAATAGGCTCTAATACCATTGGTCCTTGCTTGTGATATGCGTTTATTGGAACTGGTGCTTCCTCGGCTATCGGTGTGGTTTTCGATACGTAGCCGTATTTGGGGAAACTGTTGTACGGCAGCGACCACCTTATCTAGTTGAGATGTAATCGAAGCATTGATATCGGATTTTCCCCTTTCGAAAATAAAATCATCCAATCGCAAGACTGTTTGCCCTTCTTTCTCTTCCACAACCTCGCTAACAACGGCCATTTCGATATTCAACGGGCTTTTCTGAACAGCTTCCAATGATTCGCCGGTATAGGAAGAAGAAAACATAGAGTGTCTAGATTTATAAACGCGCAATGTTACCTCCTCTCGCCAAGGTACTTCTAACTGATAACTCCCATCTTCCTTACTGAATATTTCTTTAACGATACTACCCTCTTTATTGTATAGTTGTACCGATGCGCCGGCTATACCCTCGTCCGATTTCCGTTTTACTATCTGACCTTTAAAAAGCAAGGTCTTTAAGCCCGGTGTTCGAGCAATTGTAAAACCATAAATATCATCGTTTCCTATACCTCCCTTTCTATTGGAGGAAAAGTACCCTATATACCCTAAGTCTTTGTCATTTTTGACGATAAATCCAAAGTCGTCTGCGGCAGAGTTAATTCCCGCTCCCAAGTTCACAGGAGTACTATAACTATCATCCGACTGTAAATTGGCCTTATACACATCCATTCCTCCTTTGCCATAAAATATGTCGGAAGAAAAGTACAGACTGTTCTCAAGGAAAAAAGGCGCAATCTCATTTCCCGGAGTGTTGATTCTTGGACCTAAGTTGATGGGCTCGGACATTACCTGCATATTATTGGTATGTACATAGTATAAATCTGTGCCGCCATACCCATCAGGGAAATCGGCCGAAAAGTAAAGTCTCTCGGAACTTGCATCATAAAATGGATAATAAAAAGAAGTGCTCAAATCTTTTAAAACAAAACGAGACGCACCATTTTGAGGAACCAATCCTATAGCGAGACTATTCTTCCCTTTATCATCAAAGGTGAGTTCCCCATCTTCTTCATTTGATAGAATATAAAAAAGCGTGCGTTCCTCGCTTGAGTAGAACGGTGTTGCTTTATGATAGGGAGACTTTGGAATTCCGTCAAAAGGATTGGGATTGTAAACCTTACCACTATCGCTAATTCTTCCGACATAAATATCCATGTATGACTCCCCCGAGGGGCCATAAACTTTCTTCGATTTTGCTTTACGACTACTGCTAAATAGGAGCTTATCTTTATAAAAAGAAGGTCCAAAATCTGCCTGGGGGCTATTTATGGGCAATGTGATTATCTTAAAATTGGCATCATCTGTCACAGTAGCTTCCAACAACTCATAGTTGAAGTTTGCATTTTCCATTAATTCGCTCGATAAGGAAGCACCTTTCGATTTAAGGAAGGCCTTTATCCGTTCGGGCTCCGAAGTCTTGGCAAGACTCTGTAACATATTATTAAAACGGTTATTGGACATAATGGTATCCTTTCTATACACCTCTAAATACAGCTTCGACGCGTTACTATAATCGCTGGTCTTAAAGTAAGAATCGGCAAGATTCAAAGATTGGTAATTCGATAATGGAATACCTTTTTGGATGTCTTTTTTATACTCTCTGATGGCCTCCCTGTAGGCGTAACCATAGAAATACTTATCGGCATTGGTCTTAATATCCTGTGCTAAGGAAGCAAAGGAGACCGCTAAAAATAATACAATGAAAATTCGTTTGCGCATATCGGTTGCTTGTTAGAAAAATCTTGGTGTATCGATTTGTTTCGGTTTTCCTTTCACATTTGTTTTTCCATTCTTACTCGTTCCACTACCCTTTCTTCCCAAGTAAAACTTCAGCACAAATTCGGGAGTTCCGCTATTATATTCACCAAGGCCATTGGTGTTATAATCGTATGAGACACCAAAAAACAAGGGGTCGGTGATATGAAAACCAGCAAGGCCACTGACCGCACTTCCCACTCGATAGGACGCACCGACCACAAATCGTTCACTGAACAGAAAATTCGCCGAAACATTTACATTGATCGGGGCTCCTGCGATGTAATTTGCCAAAAAGGCCGGCTTGAACTTTGTATTGTCGGAAAGCTCAAAAACATAGCCGCCTATCATATTAAATTGAATTTTATCTTCAACTACCGTGGCCACTTCGTCATTGTAAATACCATCAGTAAGAAAATTGGGTATGGATAGCCCCAAATACCAATTGTCTTGATATACAAACATTCCGGCTCCAATGGTCAGATAGAATTTGTTGATCTCCTCGCGATTTAATATGGGTTCTCCAGGGTTCTCGAAGCTTCCTTTCGAAAAATCAACATCGAGCAAAGATCCGCCGACATCCATCCCAAAAGAGAGCTTTGTATCATCGGATAAATTAAACTGATAACTGTACGCCAAATCAATATACGTTTGGCTCACAGGTCCCAACTGATCATTAATTGCATTAATTCCAATGCCATGCTTTTCGTTAGAAAAAGGAATATTCGCTCCCAGTCTTATGGTTCTAGGGGCTCCGGGAATGCTCAACCATTGCGCCCGGTACATTGTTGAAATTTCAGGGGTTTCGGTGGTGCCCACATAAGCCGGGTTAAACCCTCCGATATTGTACATATATTGGGTATACTGCGGTTCTTTTTGGCCATAGGAAAAGCCCGTCAATAAGCTTGCAAAAATGATGCAAAACAGGTATGTGAAATTCTTTGTATTGTGAACCATTGATTGTATCATCTTATCAGCTGTATCCAGCCTTTTTGGATTTGAGCACTTTCTTCACCACCGATCAATACATTTAGCACATAGTAATAAGTACCATCGGGAACCTCTTTTCCTTCCCAAGTGCCATCCCAAATCTCCTCATCATTTTTATTTTGCGCAGTAAATACACTATGTCCATATCTATTGAAAATTTCAATAGAATAGCTTAAATCGACCATCGTATTGTTCTGCGTACTAAAATCGATCTTATTTATTTTTAGCACGTCGTTCACCCCATCGCCATTTGGCGAAAATTGATTATAAATGATTCCTATATCGATCGGATTCCTTTCCCCGATGTTTACGATTGCAGAAGACACACTATCGTCATCATCAGCTATACTTTCAGCTGGCGACGAGGAAGTCACTGTTGCCGTATTGGTAATTGTTCCGGGCTCACTGCATAGGAAAGTAAGGGTCAGCTGTTTTTCTTCCCCGACCAACAGACTTGTAGCAATCGTCCAAATACCGGTATCAGCGTTAAACAAGGTACCCTCATCTACCACGGAATTTGTCAAATCAAATTGTATACCGCCGGTGTTTGTCAAAACATCGGCCACCCGAATGTTAGCGACTTCGTTCGTAACCGACTTATTGGTTACAGTAATCACAAATTCAACCTCTTGCCCTACTAATGGGTTTGCTTCCTTCCCGGAATTCGCTCCCTTTATTCTGACTTGTTTGTCAACTACTATATTTATTCCTTCGGGTCTTTCGATATTTAATTCAATCGTAGCACTATCGTTCGCCGAATTCCCATCCAACGGTACAGACTCTAACAATTCGGCGGTATTTGCATAAGAGCCTCCCTCAACAATAGTTACCGTAACTTCTAAAATTGCCGCCTCCAATGGCAATATCTCAAAGATCTCCCACTGGCCTATCTCCTGATCGTAACTACCTAAAGAGGCAGTATGGGACACATACTCAAAGCCGCTTTCTAATAGCTCTGCTATTTTGGTACCTCGAACCTTTATATCCGATAGGTTGGTAGCTGTCACCTTAAAAGTAACCAAATCGCCTAAAATTGCTTCTTCGTTGTCGACTTCTTTGGTGATTTCCAAATCGATTTCCGCATCGCAATTTTCATTTTCAGGATCAGGATCGCAAGCGTTGTTGGGGTCGGTGCCATTGGCGATTTCCTCACCATCAATAATGCCATCTTCATCTGTATCGCATAGGCTACTGTTATTATTTGGAATACAGGGGTTCGTATTGTCAGGGTCTAACTGATCAACAACACCATCGCTATCGGTATCTGCCAAATTAGAATCGAGCGCATCGATAATCCCATCCCCATCCTCATCTAGTGGATTGTCTAAATCGGGGCCCACTTCATCTCCATCGTTGATTCCATCGCCATCGGTATCAGGATCATTGGGATCGGTACCCAGAGCAGCTTCCGGCCCGTCGAACAGGCCATCCCCATCGGAATCAACATCACAATCATTGACCGATATCGTAATACTCACCGACTCGTTGATACAAGGTGCTTGAGCCCCAGTTGTCGTGTAGGTAAACTCATAATTACCATCGGCCCTGCCTTCGAAATTAACGAGGTTACCAGATAGTATGATAAGGTTTCCAGATGGATCCTCGGTAACGGTCCAAACCCCATCGTCTTCTCCGCTCAACCGATCGTCTAAATCGATTATTGCGATACCATTGGCCGGAACACTACAGGCAGAGGCATTCGTAGCTGTACCTGCTGATGGTTGCGGTTGTACGGTAGCTGTAACCGGTATTCGCGGTGTGGTCGCACAACCGTTTTCGGTTGCTTCTACGTAAAAGATAGTGGTTTGGGACAGGTTGACGGTAAAACTGGTTCCGGTGCCTGCCAATGTTCCACCGGATAAATCTGTATACCAATTGTAAGTAGGGTTTCCGGTCGCTGCAACACCCAGGGTTACGGGACCTGTACCACAACGTTCATCGCTAACAGTATTGGTAATAGTGGGAGTTGTATTTCTCGTTAATTGTACTTGCAAGGCCGGACTTGCACAGGCATTGGCCGCGTCCCAAAAAAACCCAAAGTAGGTACCCGGTAAAGGATCTGCAACTTGGGTATCATTCAAATGGGCATTTACATTGGTCAAGGTAGAGGAAGTACTCCATGTAAGGACAGTTCCTGCCGGAGCTACGCTATTGGTATAGTCATTCAAACTTATATCTATATTATCACAAAAAATTGTTGGTATATCTGGTGCTAGGTCTGGAGCGGCGTTTCCGGCAATACAGGGATCGCAATCAGAAACAGCTACTGTGACCTCAATTGATTGTTGCGGGCATGGTGGTGCTGAAAGTGTGTAGCTAAAAACATAATTACCGGCCGGTCGATTGTTAAAATCAACCCCTCCATTAGCACTTGGTGTTACTGCTGCACCCGGACCTGAAACATAGGCCCAGACCCCCCCAGGAGTACTTCCTGATAAGGTATCATCTAGATCCAAGGTCGTGGTGCCTCCAAAGTCGGTAGTATTACAACTAAAGACACCGCTATTTACTGTCCCGATACTAGGGGTATCGGCAAAAGTGACTTCTACACCGGTCGTAGCAGGGCTAAAACATGCTCCCGCAGCAGAATAGTAGACGGCGAAATAGGTATTCGCTGTACTTACGGTACTAGAAGTCAATAAATCCCCAACAACGGTGGGAGCAGCAATAAGACTCCATCGTAAGGTTGTACCGGCAGGCGGACTCTCATCTACAAAATCATCCAAATCAATACTGGTCACATCGCAAAACTCTGTAGGGTCGCCATTCAATTCGGGAGCATCACTACCGGCCGCACAGTCATTATCCGCAATAACAACTTCACCTATTGCAGGTGCGCCAATACTAAATAACGCACTGCTAGGAGTAGCTAAATTGAGCACTACCGTTTCATCTGTTTCGGAAAGGGCGTCATCAATAGGAATAATCCTTAATGTGCGCGCCAAAACCGGAGTCGCATTTCCCGAGGGAAAGGTAAAAATCGCCTGACCAATGGTAGTATAATCCGCGGCACCGCCCCCTAAGGTAGCAGAACCGGTAAGTGTATAGGCCACCGTTACCGTAGACCCTGTAGCGTTCTCTTTATCGAGACGAACTACGAACCTACCTTCATTGGAAGCCTCTTCCGCTGCATTTGCGTCCGTTACATCAACAAGGACGGTACCAACATCATTGTCTGTAATGGTAGCATCGCCCTCACTATTGAGAAGATCTACCGTATATCCTACACCTGTCAATAAACGAATGGTTAGGGTTTCGGTGAGCTCTATGAGGTCATCATCCCCTATTGTCACCATAATATCTGCTGTGGTTGCCCCACCAAATGGCAGTACAACTGTCCCGGATAGAAGGGTATGGTCGTCCCCGTTCGATGTTGTTCCGTCTATTTCATAGTTTACGGTGCGCGGAGAAAGTGTAAAAGGAGTGGCGCTTTTGGTTACCCTAAATACGATACCGTTTTGAGCTCCCGTGCTTATTACCTCGGCTCCGATTGGGTCTGGCACAGAAAGTGACATGACCTGTGCCCTCATGGAAGTGCCGGCAAAAATAACCAACAAAAACAGGCATATTTTAAATATAGAGTGGTTTTTCTCGGTAGAAAAACCAGTTTTTCTTTTCAATTCCATTGCTGTTCTATTGAACTATCATGAATTCAACATCTAAGCCTAG
>CALLVX010000018.1 GCA_938010765.1 uncultured Flavobacteriaceae bacterium
TTCGCATATCGCTCAAAAATATCGGTCTCTAAAAATCGGTGCAAATGTACGCTATTATCCCAAAAAGAAAAAAGCATTTTATCTTTTATTTCAAAGCGTTTCATTGACCGTTAAAACCTACTTTTCGCCGAGTGCATTCAACAGCTTCGCCAAGGCCAAAGTCTCTACAATCAAACAAGCAAAATACGGAACTAAAAAAGTGAAGAACTCGACCATTGAAAGTGAACCATCTTGCTTGAAAAGTGGATCAAAGATGAGGAAGTACACCGCAAATTTGAAGGTACTGCCAAAGAGAAAGAAGAACCCCAGATTCTTGTTTTTCTTTTTTGCCAAATACACCATTGCAAAATAAATGACAAAGGCCATTACAAAATTCAACGAATAGCCCAAAACCAATAAGTCTACTGGAATCACCTGACCTCTTACATAAAAATAAAGTACATGTAAAAGTACCAACAGCAATAGCAGACCAATCAATTTAACGGCAAAAAAAATGACTTTCTTATCCAAAATCAGGGGTTTAGTTTTTTGGTTTGTTTTATCACAAGATACATAGAGACGGCAACCGCAACCAAGGTGCATACCATTGTATAGGTGTTGTTCTGTTGCGCGTATTTTTCATCTAACCACCCTCCGGCCCAAGAGCCCAAATAGATGATAACACCCATTTGAACCGCAATTCCCGTAAGACTCAGCCAGTATTTGGCCTGTTTGTTCTTAGACATCCCTATTTGCTTCTTTAACCCGGACTATGTGTTGGAAAACCCGAGCTTACCACTTGTGCAAAACTAGCCAAAATAAAAATTGCCATACCCGAAAGTATGGCAATCACAATGTATTTTTTCAAAACAACGCCTATGGCATTCGTTTTCAATAGAATTTCTAGGGCGCCCTTACGATGCTTTCGCTGTACCGCCGACGTTACTACTACTGTTGTTTCCCAAAGAAGATTTAAAGCTTCCTCCCGAAGAAGAACTAGCGTTACCACTGCTTACTGAACCTCCCTTACCTTTCATAGAACAGGAAGCGTTGAAAGTAGCACCAGGCTCCACAGCTAATTTATTTACCGACACAGTACCTTCGATTACCGCAGAAGATTTGAGGGATAGCAAATCGGAAACCAATAGTTCGCCATTAAAGCTTCCTTCGATATCTGCATTTACACATTCTACTTTTCCGTGAATATAGCCATCTTTTCCAATGACCACTTTTCCGGATGTTTTTACGTTACCGTCTAATTTACCATCAATTCGAAAATCGGCTTCTGAAACGATATCACCCTTTATTTTGGTGTTCTTTTCAATTCTGTTTGGCTGCCCGCCTATTTCGTTCATAGGTCTTTTGTTGTCTGAAAACATTTTTTATGGTTTTGGGGTTAAAATTTGATTCTGATATTCTTGTAGGTTTTTATGTACCTGAATGATTTTATAGTTGGAGGATAAAATTACAAAATTCTCATTATCAACCTTGTAATCCTTGTTAATTTTTAGTAATTCGGCATATCCAAGTGCGAAAGTTTTGGATTTAAAACCGTGGATGACTAAAAATTGCTCTTCTAAATTATAGATATCCTTTGAAACTATATTCTTATAGTTTAGGTCTTTTATAGATTTGTTTACCAGTTCCATTAGTTTTAAGGCCGCTTCATTGTCGGCTCTTTTAAAGGGGAAAATAACCTTCCAATTGCCCGATTCGGTCTCTGTAGAAAATTCTTTGACCTGCAATTTTGGCAATTGCTCCGCAATCATTTGTTCGGCTTTTTTACCCTCCGGATTGTTAGGATAGGTAAGTGCTACATAATTCAGTTGTTCTTTAAAAGGCTCAAAACCTTGCAATCTTCCAATCGCATTGGCCTTCAACATTTCGAACTTTGGCACAATGGGATCGCCTGTGTACCGGTTAATATTTTCCTCTGCCCCTGTAATCGTTTGCAAGAACTGTTGGCCCTGATATTGCTTGTATAAAGCAGCATAACGTGCATCGGGACTATCGTTGCCATCGGTCAATATCGCCTGTGGGTTCAATAGTATTTCTGCGTAGCGGGAATCTGGATGGTTTTGAACAATATCGGCTTTCATTCCTGCCATCAGCGGACTTCCTTCTTCTTCATATATTTTAAACAAATTGTATTTTGAAGGCAGTATTAGGCGTTCTTCCGGATTGCTTTTTAATACATCTTCCAACTTGCCTGCAGCCAAGCGATTTTCTTTGAATTTTTCCTTGTAG
The DNA here is from genome assembly GCA_938010765.1 of uncultured Flavobacteriaceae bacterium. Taxonomy (GTDB): domain Bacteria; phylum Bacteroidota; class Bacteroidia; order Flavobacteriales; family Flavobacteriaceae; genus Pelagihabitans. The sequence goes on from CALLVX010000018.1 coordinate 2,227, forward strand.
ATAAGCCCCAATTGATAGTTGGCGAAGTTGCGCTCGGCACCAAGACTGTCAATAACCGACTGATCTTTTGGTATCCTATCTGTATAAAAACTTACTGCATAGCGTTCCTCATCGCTAGGTTCTGTATTCAAGGAATCATTTGCCGCCAAGGCGTCTCCCGTTGCTTCTGAAGGCAATGTACGCGCCTTATTGCTCCAGCGCCAGTCATCTTCCAATTCACGATCACCCCAGCGTTGTTTAAAATCGTTCTGGCCATAGCCTAAGCTAGTAATGTTATAGAAATAGAACTTTCCCTTATTTTCTTTGCCTCCTTTGGTTTCACCAAAGGCAAGTACGCCTGCCAATTGCCGCTCCTCCTCTTTCTTGGCCGCAGCCTCCTCGACCCTTTTGATTTTGGCGATATAGTCACCAAAATAGGTTGCCCGTTCTTCTTCGGACATCTTATATAGTGCTATGACGCTATCGGTATATTGAACCACATCTTCATACGCGATGACATCTTCTAGATTGTCTAACTTCTTCTTGGTAGCCCGATACTTTTTGGTGTTCTCTGCCAAATTGGTCAGCACACTATCATAATAAGCCCCTGCCGTCTTATAAGCATTCTCATCAAAGTTGTACTCCGCAAGGTTTTCGTAGTTCAGCGCGTTGAGCTTGGGTTCGTTTTGCGTTGCCCGTAGCGATTTATTAAAATAGACCAAGGCAATACTATCCGATTCTTTGGCCAAATAATACTCGGCAATCTCGCGGTATATCTTATCTAAAAAGGGGCGATTCTCCCGATTTTCTTCCAAATCGGTTAAATGCTCTAGCACTTCCTCCTCGTTTGCCGCCGTAATCTCGGTATTCTTGATTTTTTGAATTTCCGAATTGATCATATAAACCCGCGGAGACCTTCTGTTTAATTCGATTACCTTGTCAAAAGCATAATTCGCACTGTCTTTGTGCCCGAGTTCATTGTACAACTGACCTATTATATAATAATAACGCCCTTTTTCGGGGTTTTTCTTGGTATAATGCGATGCGATTTTTAATTGCTGAACTGCAGTATCAATAACTTTTAGATTTATATAGGCTTGTGCCATCATTGCCCTCGCATCGGCATACTCTTGGTCTTTGAGCTGCTCATATTTCATTAAGCGCTTTAAATTCTTGATAGCAAGATCTTCGTTTTCCAAACGGATATTCACCTTTTCGCGCCAAATATGTGCTTCGTTTAGCTTGTCACTATAATTATACTTTTTAATAACATAGTTGAAAGCCTCTAATGCCGGAATATAGCGCTGATCAAAGTAACGGGCCTTGCCTAGTAAAAGGAACGCCTCATCGGTTTGTGGGTTCCGCTCTCTGTCTTTAATATCCATACTGTGCTTTTGTATGGCCTTGGTCGCCTTTTCTTCGGCTATGATAAACTTGGGATTGTTATCTTCCGAATCGAGTTTTATTTCTTCGGTAACCTCTAACCGTTCGATCGGCAACAATTCCCAATAATCGTCTTTATAACTGGCGTTGAGTTCTTCGCGGCCTTCTTCAAAAGCAATGTTACCATTGTACAATACATTGTACTTGGTATTCAATGCATGAAAGTTGCGGTTTAGAAAGGCGTCTTTTTTGGTAGAACAGGCGTTAAAGACCAATCCTCCAAATAATGCGCTAAGAATGAGTTTGTAGTGAAGCTTCAAAATTGTTTGTATACGTATATTGCTAACTTAAAAAAAACGGTATTATTATGTAGTTCGTCGATAAATGTACTAAAAGGAGAAGAATCTACAACTAGGGAAAGTTTAAAACGAATTTTAAAAGGAACTCGCTTACCGACTACTTGGTCTGTAGCAGGTGTATTTTATCGATAAGACATCGTTGTTTGGGTAGTTTAACGTTATTGATAGTTGCTTTGTAATTTGACCTTTACACGGCTGGTCTTTACTTGATTCTGCTTACCGACCCAATGGTCTTTTAAGGTGTTTTCTGTTTTGATTGCACAATCCCCAAACCGCTCACCAAGTAGAGAGCTTGACGCCATAATCGGCCAGGCTCCTATTGTATTTTCCCTTGTAAGCTACTGGCGATAGCCCTACGTGCTTTTTAAAGACGGTTCGAAACGCCTTCTGATCCGTATACCCTACACTGAACATTACTTCCGACATATTGTATTGGGTAGATTCTAGTTTTTTTTTGGCAGCCTCGATACGCACACCTTGTATATACTCCAAAGGGGTGTTCTGTGTAGCTTTCTTGAATCTTCTCACGAAGTTTCTTCTGCTAATGAAGTACTTTTCAGCTAGTTTTTCAACTGATATCTTTTGGGATATGTTGCCTTCGATATAGGTCTGCGCCTTTTTTATAGCTTCATCGGTATGGTCTTTTCGTCCTTGAAAAATAGCAAATTAATGCTGATTGTTCTGATCCATATCTATCTCGAAAAACTTGGAAATGCAAATGCTTGTATCCCAGCCTCAGAACTTCTTCATGAGATAGGGCATCAGATTCAAAAAGGAATAGGCCCCACCGCCGGTATAAACACCATCCTCATCGGTCACTACCTAATTTGATATTAGTTTTATCCGAGGATACAACTTTTGAAATACATCTATAACGAAACGAATAGGTTCTTTACGGAGTTTGACTATTTTGGAGCCATTAGGGAATTATTTTGCGTAAAATACGGCTTTGTTAACAAAGGTAAGGTCATGAACTAAGAAGCTATAGCTTATCATAAGAAGGTATTCGCTTTTTTTTTATCGTTCCAACAAAATGGTTTTTAACTAGCAAAAGATGTCGAAGTAGCAGAGTTCGACTTTGAAATCGACCCGTTCAATCCTTTTAAGAATAAAGGGCAATTGTTGGGTTGGTATGAAGTAGGGTATGCCGATTCGCATAAATGGACGAAGCTTGCCTCGATGGCGTTGGACCATTTGAAACTAAACAAAAGATAATGGGGACAAAAGGAAACATGTTAACCCAAGATTCGGTGCTGATGGCAGAATTAATAAAAGAGCGTCTGGTATCGATAGATGCGATTTCGTTGAAAAAAATGTTCGGCGGACATGGAGTATTCGATAAGGGAAAGATGTTCGGTATGATCTATTCCAAAAGGCCAGCTTTATTTTAAGGTCAATGATTCGAACCGTGATGATTTTGAAAGATATTGCGCACAAAAACACACCAGAATGCCTTATTCCCAGATTCCCGTTGAAATACGCGATACCCTAGATTAACTGCTAGTTTGGGCGACCAAAGCGTTGCATCAATAAATACGGTTTCGAAAGTATGATTGCAAAAGCGTATAGTTCTTTTTTCGAAGAGCTTCAAAGCAACAATACTACAGAATGGTTCCGCGCCAATAAAGGCCAGTATAAGGTGGCTGTAAAAAAACCATTCCTATCGTTGCCCAACGGCCTGATCCGTTCACTGCAGAAATGGGATTACCATGTATTCCCTGAAGCCAAGAAGCCCCCGATTTCACATCCAATTTTGAAACCCTAAGGGGCGAAAAAGCAAAAAGACTAGACAAAACCCTATTGGAAATCTCCGAGAAAACCGATTTGATTTTCAACAAACAGTTCTATGCAATGGCATAATTCTCGTTAGTGCCCTTTTATGACACCACCACTTTGAAAGACAAAATTTTAGCATATTTTGAAACTGTTCGACCCTTAAATGAATACATGGACTTGGTATTTGATGAGAACGAACGGCCCTAAACAGCATTTTTTGGTTTTTGATCGGGGGCAAATCCGCTTTTTTTATACATACCTATAAGGACCGGGCCTGTTAAACGGCCCCATAAAATAAAGGCACAGCAATTATGGAAGGCATAGCGGAAGCACGGCAAAGGATTGAAAGGGCAAAAGAACAGGGGGCAATTAGCTTG
>CALLVX010000019.1 GCA_938010765.1 uncultured Flavobacteriaceae bacterium
AAGTCGCTATCGGAATCGATGAGACCGTAGATTGGTATACTGCCGCTACCGGCGGAACACCCGTCGCTACCGCAAGTTTGACCTTTACACCGACCGAAGCCAGCTTATCGAACGGAGTGAACAATTTCTTCGCAGAGACAAGGAACACCGTGAACGGTTGTACAAGTACGACCCGAACGGCCATTGCCATCACACAGAATGCGTTGCCCACCATCGGTATCGATACCGCACCAAGCTGTGCACCGGACCTGTTGACCTACTCGCTTTCGGTAAATGTAAGCACAGGCACCGTCACCAGCACCGAAGGGAACGTTACCGACAACGGGGGCAATAACTGGACCATCTCTGGGATCACCTCTGGAAACAATATCACCCTTACCGTTACAGATACAGCCACTACTTGTGCCGATACCATGAACATTACGGCACCTAATTGTGCCTGTCCTACCGTAAACGCACCTACCGTTGTTCAGGGAGACCAGGCCTATTGTATCGGAAGCACCGTACCAACTATCGAAGTCGCTATCGGAACCGATGAGACCGTAGATTGGTTTACCGCAGCAACAGGTGGGACTGCCGTCGCAACCGGAACCTTGACTTTTACCGCATTAGAGGCCAACCTTGTAAATGGTGCCAATGAATTTTATGCAGAGGCTCGGAATACGGTCAATGCTTGTACAAGTGCTACGCGAACGCTCATTACGGTAACACAAAATGCATTGCCAAGTGTCGTTGCAAATGCCACGGCCACTACCATAAATGCGGGTGAACCAGTTACTTTGACCGGTTCAGGAGCAACTACCTATATATGGGATAATGGCGTTACTGATGGGGATACCGTATTTCCAATAACCACCACGACCTATACCGTAACCGGAACTGATGGGAATGGCTGCGAAAATACTGCACAGGTAACCATCACAGTTTCTCCAACATCCGATTTAAGAGTTGATAAAACAGTTGACAATGCGAACCCGAACGTTGGTGAAACAATTGTTTTTACCCTAACTGTATTTAATGACGGCCCTATTGACTGTCCTCCTGGAGCCGTGGTAAGAGATTTGTTACCCCAAGGTTTTACGTATGTTTCGGATAATGGAAACACCACTAATGGCACCTATGCAGATGCTACTGGAGATTGGACACTACCCTTAATTTCAAATGGCAATAGTGCTTCTATTACTATTAGCGTTATGGTAGACGCCCCAACAGGAACCGCTGGAGAATACACGAACGTTGCACAGGTATTCAGCTCTTCTAATTTTGATCCCGATTCTAGTCCGAATAACGATGACGGGGATCAAAGCGAAGATGATGAGGCCGCAGTAACGATTACCCCGCAAGCTGCAGATTTGAACCTAACAAATTCAATTTCGCAACCAAGTGCCAACCCTGGTGATGTTGTTACTATTTCGGTTGCCGTTCAAAACGAAGGGACAAGCGATGCAACCAACATTGACATTACCAATACTATCCCCTCAGGATTTACCGTGGTAAATATAAACGATGGTGGTGCACAAACTGGCAGCGCTATCAACTGGAATGGCATGAACATTCCCGCTGGAAACAACGTGACCCTAACATTTGAAGTTTCTGTAAATATGCCCACCGCCGCTGCGGGAGAGTATACCAATACTGTACAAATTGCAGCCGTGGATCAGCATGATCCAGATTCGGCACCCAATAATGATGATGGGGATCAAAGTGAAGATGATGAAGATAATACGCTTCTTACCATTCAATCTGCCGATCTTAGACTGGTAAATACCGTTAATCCGGGACAAGGTAATCCTGGAGATATACTCACATTTACGGTGGAAGTTTTCAATGAAGGTAGCGACGACGCTACAAACATAGGAATCGAGAATTATGTTCCAAGCGGATTTACTGTTACAACTATCAATAATGGAGGAGTGCAAAATGCAAACACTATAAGCTGGAGTGGACTAAATATACCGGCCGGAACAAGTCAGGTGCTTACTTTTGAGGTAACTATAAACGTACCTACGAATACGCCAAACGAGTATGTGAATACTGCGCAGGTAACTGCTGTTGACCAACTTGATCCAGATTCTACCCCTAACAATGACGACGGGGATCAGAGCGAAGATGATGAGGATAGTGCCTTTATTGAGCTTATTCCAGCAGATTTAAGCATCACCAAAGCCTTAAGTGCCGCCTCTATTCAAAACCCGAATTCGGGTGATACCGTCATTTTCGAAATAACGGTGACAAATGAAGGGCCTGGTTTGGCCACCAACGTACGTTTTGTTGATCAACTCCCTAGCGGATTTACCTTAGGCACAGTAAATGACGGCGGTGTTGTAAGCGCCAATACCATTACCTGGGTACTTCCGGTCGTTCCCGTTGGGTCACAAACCGTATCATACGAAGTAACTATTGGTGCTCCTACCAATGTACTTGGCGAATATACCAATACGGTCGAGGTAACCGCTTCTGATCAATACGATCCAGATTCAACACCAAACAACGATGACGGTGACCAAAGTGAAGATGATGAGGCCAGTTATACCATTCCTTCACCAACGGTTGATCTTGAGGTATTAAAAACAGTAGACAAGGTGCAAACATTTATTGGAGATACAGTACTATTTACAATTACTGTTACCAACAATAGTACTTATGATGCAACAAATGTAGGTATCGAAGATACACTCCCGGCAGGCTATGCATTGGTGAGCGCAAATGCGGATACCGGTGTTTACGATGAAACAATTGCCACTTGGGAAATACCATCGATAAGCGCAGGTGCAACGGCCAGTTTGGAAATGACCGTAACCGTAACGGATATTGAAGATTATACCAACATTGCCCAATTGATCTATGTGGATCAGATAGATCCGAATATGGCCAATGATAGGGATGAAGCAACTCCGGAAGTAACCCAGTCAGAATGTCTGACCATTTTTAACGAGTTCTCTCCGAACCAGGATGGATTAAACGATTTCTTCTTTATTGAATGCATTGACCAATATCCCGACAATACACTTCAGGTATACAACCGATGGGGTGTTCTCGTATTCGAAACAAAAGGATATGACAATACTTGGGACGGTACTTCAATAGGAAGGGCTACAGTTGTAGAAGATGACAAATTACCAGTAGGTACTTATTACTACCTGCTAGATCTAGGAAATGGTGCCGATGAACCCAAAACCGGTTGGCTATACATATCTAGATAAAAACTTACTATACTGATTTGATAGAAAAACCCTCGTTATACGAGGGTTTTTCTTTTTTTAAACTATGTAAGAAATAACAAATTTTAAGGCCTTTACCCCTTCAAAACCCTTGTTGACAACAAAGATTTCCTTCAGCTACTTTCGAAAGCTATCTTGGCAATAGGATTTAAAATGAATTTTTGGCTCCAAATCAAATTTTAAGAGCCAACCTAAATAAACTACCTCGGGGCGAGCCCGCGAGGCATTAAAAGGAAATTTAACATTGATTTCGACGCAGGCCTGCCTGTACACTTGTCGTTCAGACGTCGGAGCTTTATAAATCTCCATTATCGAGTAAAGTACGTGGTAGATTTAATAACAAGTGACGGTGTTTTTTTCGGGAGGAACAATATAAAACTATTGGCTATTCGAATGCTAGGCCTATTATCTATATATGCGGAAAAGAAAATCAACAATACCAACGAGTTTCACCTAAGTTGGGAGCACCGCAATGCCCCTTTGATTGTAAACAAAGTATCCCGAACGTTCGATACTAGCAGCTTCGACAACATCTTGTTCTTGCCTCAAGCAAGTTCCATAGCCGAACTATTGCTAGATTCCAACATACAGAAAATTGCCACTATTGCACCTTTTCTAAAAAACGCCATTTTTATAACAATTGGTTTTTTCGAAACAGCTGAAAATTTGCAGAATACATTCTTTCGAGCAGCTCAGGACTACAACTTCGGGCAATCCTTGATACGTTTAATTTTGCAAAAAAACAGAACGAATCTAAGGGCAAATAAGATTCAATATACGCTCTTGAACCATACTTCCTTTTGCGCTTTTACAGGCTTGTATTTACAAATTGCATGTGCCTTCATAAAGAACAAGATAGAAGTTGAAAATAAAAGACCAAGTGGTCTTTTAACTATACATACTCTCAATATCACCCTTTCTAAAAACAAAATATTACCAACTATTTGTATGCATCAAAACCAGAAAATGGTATACCAAATAAACTAATATAAATGTATCACCAATTTTAAAAATACTTATAGGTATTTTTAAAAGACTCTATTGAGATAGCCAATTCATAACAAGATAATGTCTGTTCACAACGCAAAACCAACAATTGACAACAAATTGGGACATATGCACATAAACTGCCTTGTTTTAACGTTAGAGTGGTACTATAGATACGTGTGCGAGTGCTTAACCGACATTCGCGATCTATATGCCTTCGGAATTTGAACGGAGCCAACCAAAGAAATAATGAAAATAACCCAAATCTATACCCTTTTACTGATCGCTATGCTCTTCCCTATTTGGTCAGGCGCACAGCAAGATCCGCAGGTTACACATTATATGTATAATACGATGACCGTAAATCCAGGTTATACCGGATCAAGGGGCCATCTTGCCCTTATTAGTCTATTTCGAGACCAATGGGTAGGTATCGAAGGTTCTCCAAGAACAATCACCTTTGGGCTAGACAGTCCGCTAAGCCCATTCGATGGTATTGGTCTATCAATTGTACAAGATGAACTAGGACCTTCAGAAGAAACTTATATCGACGCCAATTATGCACACCAGCTTGTATTGAACAATCGCGGCCATCGTTTGGCTTTAGGCCTAAAGGCGGGCGTTCGGTTTTTTAGTCTCGATTGGGGAAAAGGGACCTTTCGTGATCCCGAAGCACGATTTAACGAAAACATCAATAGCAAATTATTGCCTTCTATAGGTGCAGGGCTATTTTACTATACGCAAAATGCGTATTTAGGCCTTTCTACCCCAAACATTTTTACCAACGCGCACTACGATGAAATTCAAGAAGCCGAAGCCACAGAACGTCTTCACTTGTTTCTAATAGGGGGATATGTATTTAATTTGAACACAGAATTGAAGTTCAAACCATCGTTTTTTGTAAAACAGGTTACGGGCGCGCCCATCTCGGTAGATGTTTCGGCCAACTTTTTATTAAACAATACACTCAATCTAGGGGTCAACTACCGCTGGGATGATTCTGTAAGTGGCCTTTTTGGTTTTCAAATATCTCCTAAATTCAATGTAGGCTATGCCTATGATTACAACATTACCGATTTAAATAGTTACAATAACGGAACCCACGAAATATTCTTAAGATACCAATGGATTACCAGGGAAAACAAATTAAAATCCCCAAGATTTTTCTAACGAACTCAACCATGAAAAAACTAATTACTACAGGTGCCCTTCTTCTCTCGCTTTTTACAATGGCTCAGGACCTGCCCAACAATGCCTTAGGAACACCAGAAAACCATGGTATTGCTACCACTAGCTTTTCGGATTCACTCGAGGCCCCTCTTTTCGCCCCAAAGAAAGAAGATACCTTTGCCAATGCGGCAGAAGAGAACGATATCGCCTATAGGACCTTTAGTGGTTTAGACGATGTTACCAACGGCTACTATATAGTTTCTGGTGTATTCGGTAAAGGTAAAAACCTGAAAAAGACACTTAAGAAGCTCGGGAAAAAAGGTTTCGAGGAAGCCGGACACATTGTTAACTCTAAAAACGGGTTGAATTACTTGTATCTAGAATATCATAAGGATTGGCAGCCAGCTATAGCCAATACGGTTTCTAAATTCGACGGAAAATACAAAGACGAAGTTTGGATTATGCAGATCGAAAATAGTGCGGTTTCACAAGAACCCCTTTTAGACCAAGAACTAGATACCAATGAGCTCGAAACCGAAGTTTCAGCATGGGTTGTAGTAGATAATGTTACTTATGACATGCTTAACGAGATGACAGAAAGCTCCAATAAGCCAGTTGTTTACGAAGAAACCAACAAGAGTAAGCTGATTCAAAAGGCAGATACCTACTTTAACAAAATGTGGTACGCAGAAGCTGCGGAACTATATGAACAAGCATTGGCCAAGGGAGGTAAAAACTATTCTGCCGATGTTATTCAAAAGGCGGCCGATTCACATTACTACAATACCAATATGGAAAAAGCGTATAAATGGTATAATGTGCTCTATGAAAAGTACGGAAAAGAGCTTTCTGCAGACAATACCTTTAAATACGCGCACTCCTTAAAGGGTACAGGGAAATATGCCCGCGCTAAAAAATTAATGCGTTTATACAACAAGAAAAGCAACAACGAACTAGCGGCCGATCTAGATGAAGAAACCGCTACGCCCAATGAAATGGTCCTAGACAATATTTTAAGTAGTTCGCAAAATTTCGAAATCAAGAATATGGGAGTGAATACCGAGTACTCTGATTTTTCTCCAATGTTTCTTGACTCGACCCAAGTAGTTTTTGCATCTGCGAAAGATTCTTCTTTTTTAAATACTAGACGGTATAAATGGAACGATCAGCCCTTCTTAGATCTTTATGTTGCCAAAATCAACGAAGAAACGCAGGACTTGAAAGACGCAATTAAGTTCTCGAAAAAAATCAACACCAAATACCACGAAGCATCGGTCACTTTTTCTCCCGATAATACGACCATGTATTTTACTAGAAATAACTATGGTAAAAAATTGAAAAGAGACAAAAATGGCGTTAACCACTTAAAGATCTATACTTCAAACAAAATTGATGGTGAGTGGACCGAAGCACGGGAAGTTGCCTTTAATAGCGATACCTATTCAACCGGACACCCAGCTTTAAGTCCTGATGGGAAAAAATTATATTTCGTTTCAGACATGCCGGGTAGCATTGGGCAAACCGATATTTTTGTGGTAGACGTACTGGAAAATGGTGATTTTTCAGAACCTAAAAACCTTGGCCCTGACATCAATACCGAACAAAGAGAGATGTTCCCTTTTATAAACGAACAAAAATTATATTTCTCATCTGACGGCCATACCGGTCTTGGCGGACTCGATGTATACCAAGTGGCCCTCGATGAAGAAGAAGGTTTCCAAGAGGTAATTAATGTAGGCCAACCTGTAAACAGTAACAAAGATGATTTCTCGTATATCGTAAACGAAGAAAACCAGCAAGGCTTTTTTGCTTCTAACAGGGAAGGTGGAAAAGGTGATGATGATATCTATTCCTTTAAACGTCTTACGGTAGAAGAAGCCCCTGAAAACCTAAATGCCATTGCCGGGGTCGTAACCGAAATGGCTACAGGAGAGCTGATGCCGAAGGCTTTAATTGAGCTATTGGATGAGAATGGTATTAAATTGAAAGAAGTAGTAACCGAGGAAGATGGTAGTTTTGTCTTTGAAGATTTGGATAGCAATACCAAATATATCTTAAAAACCACTGTCGGTGAGTTCTTTGAAGACAATATAGAAACAGGAACAAAAGACAATGAATTGGTAAATGTAGATGTCAACTTACGTCGACTCGAAGAAATGATCGCATTGGAGGACGGTATCAAAAAGCTAAAAACCGAAATGATATTCTTTGATTTCGACAAATCGTACATACGAAACGACGCTTCGGAGGAACTAAATAAATTGGTGGAAGTGATGACGGAATACCCGAACATGGTCATCAAAGTTGAATCACATACCGATTCACGTGGTAGCAGTGTGTACAACAAATACCTTTCGGATAAACGTGCTAAGGCCACAAGAGATTATATCATTTCTAAAGGAATCGACCCAAGTCGTATCGAAAGTGCCACAGGATATGGTGAGGAACGCTTGTTGAACGAATGCGACGGTCGTATTCAATGTACAGAAGACGAACACTTTAAGAACAGACGTTCTGAATTCATTATTGTAAACATGTAAAAACAATCTGAGCTATAAGTCTAAAGGCCCGCTTTCCAACTATGGAAAGCGGGCTTTTTTTGTACTTCTTTACACCCTAATCTTAAAATAGAAAAACGCTGAAAACCAAAAAACTACTTTCACAACAAAATAGGCGTTGTTCACAACAAAAAAATCCGATAAAATACGCAAATAACAGATTAAGAGTTATATAAGAAGTAAAAACCCAAATCGAACTAAAACCCAAATCATGAAAAATGTCCTACTAATCAAAGAAATTTATCTAGAAGCATTTAGAAACTTAGGCCACGCCATGATAAAGTCCTATTTCAAAGCCTTCTCTTGGTTTTGTTTCGCGAGCTTTGTCATTATGCTTTACGCTTTTATTTTTAGAGTTTCTACAGGCTTTGCATTCGACTAACCACATAGTGACCAACCTGACCGAAGAAAGCACCTAAAAAGGTGCTTTTTTTATGCCTTAAAACGAGTTTGTAAAATTTTATCAAGTGAAAAAAGAACAAGTTCAAAGTATCTACCTACACGATTATCCGAAAAAAAATAGCGTGCTTACATTTTTGTAGGACGCTTCTCTTACTCAATTTACAGTTTATCCAAATTTACAGGTTGTTTACCGAGTATTTACAATACCTAAAATACAGAACGAAAATACAGTGCATTTCATCTAATTTTTACTTCGATTTATTAGCGTTCAAACCATCTTTGCACCATAACATTTAAAGAACGGAATATGAGGAAATTATTACTTGTAAGAGAAATTTACGTAGAAGCTTTTAAAGATTGGACCCATAGAATGTTGAACAAATATTTTAAAGCCTTTTCTTGGTTTTGTTTCTTTCTATTGGCCATTGCCGTATATGCATTTATATATAGGCTCTCTACAGGCTTTTCTTTCGGCTAACAACTAACCAACCTAATCAACAAAAACGCCCCACATTGATCGATATGGGGCGTTTTTGTACTCTTGTAGGAGCGCTTACTCGGCCACGTTAAAATTTAATGGTCTTTAAAATTGCTTCTAGCTCAAACATATCATCTCTCTTCTCTGCCGCAGGAGCAAATACGAAGCCTTCGACAACCATTTTTCGGTTGTTCTCTTTGTCGTTAATAATGTAGGTTAGAAATGGGCCCGCCATCGGGTAGTTCTTGATATCCCATAGCCCCCTTACCTCGACCGCTTTCATGCCAGCGATCTCGGTTGCAAAAACGTGGGGTGCAAAGGCAGGTTCGGTGCGCATATGCGTTGTTTTTCCTGGATTATCTGGGCCTGGAATATAAAGCTCTCCAATAGAATCGCGCATGCGAACGATATCTCTCACCAAAGTAGAATCGCTTTTAAAATAGTCAGCGGGCAATTCATACGCCACAATATTTACGGTTCCTTTTGGGATCTGACGATCTAGCCATACGAAATTGTCTTCTTGTCTACCCACCTTATACACCGAGGGTACGTTTATTTTCACCCCAAAGTTTTTCTCGAAAGCGCCTTCGGTATTCAATGATTTCAGAAATCTTTTTTGCTTTTCACCTATTTCTACCTTCTTAAAGGAAGCAATGATAGCCGCTGCCTTCTTGTCGATATTCAACATAATCTCTGCATTGGTCTTCCCTTTGATTACCCCTACTTTTTGAGGTGTTGCGTACATATCGCTTTTTACATGGGCAAGGTCGAGCGAGTCTTTCATTACATATAAGATAGACCTTGAGTTTCGAGTGGTTCCTGTAAAAGACCTCGGTGGAAAGTGATTGATGCTAAATTTTGGTTCGTTTAACGTAAGTGCCAATACCGGGGCCGCAAAATGTTCCCGAACCTTATCCCCTACTTCTCCTTTCCATAACTCGTCATCCATTACAACGGCCAATGAATTGATCGGCCCAATACTAGAGGGAAGGTAACTTTTCCTGTCTCCTTCTTTACAAGAAATAATAAGGAAGCAACATACTACAAAAAGTGTTCTGCTAAGTTTCATGGTCTCTAAATTACGGTGAACATTCGCACAATTTTAGTTTTGTGCCTAGTTTTAAGTTCGTACCACTAATACCGTTCCATTCTCGTAAATTTTCAACAGAAACTCCAGGGTATTTTCTAGAGATGGTCCAGAGAGAGTCGCCACTGCGAACCGTATGTGTTTTGGTGCCCGGTGCAATCGCCTGCGTTTTGGTAGTATTCGCTGCCACTTTCTTTTTCGAGCTTACGGCTCTATTGCCTCGATTTCTGGGATAAATTGTTAGTCGCTGCCCAACCCGTAAATTGTTACTTCGAAGTCCGTTCCATTGTTTTAGTTGGCTTACCCGCACTCCGTAACGTTCGGCAATCTTACCTAGGAAATCTCCACTTCTCACTTTGTATCGAATACGATCTTTCTCGGCCCGTTTCACCAATTGTGGCAGCGGGCTTTCCTTGCTTTCCAACTCTTTTTTTACGTGGGCATAAATCTGCACCTCGTTCGCTACGAACTTACCCATGGCGTCTTTAGGTAATCGCAAGGCATAATTTTTTCCTTTTACATATGGAATTACATTGAGCTTATAAGAGGGGTTCAATACCTTCAACTCTTCCATACTTACACCTACTAGTTTAGAAACTTGATCAAAGGTGATGAGACTCTTTACTTGAATAGTATCTGTTTCAAAGTACGGCCTTTCAACTTTGCGGCCTCGAAGGCCATGTTCCTCTGCGTACTCAAAAATATACATCGTGGCCAAAAAAGCAGGAACGTAGCCTGCTGTTTCTCTAGGTAAGTTTCTACGGATGTTCCAGTAATTTCGTTGCCCCCCCGATCTCCTGATCGCTTTGTTCACATTTCCGGGGCCAGAATTATAAGCCGCCAAAGCCAGGTCCCAGTCTCCAAAAATTTGATACAGTCTTGAAAGAAATTGGCTGGCTGCCTTAGTTGCCTTTATTGGGTCACTACGTTCATCTACATAGCTATTTACATCCAATTTATATTGTTTTCCCGTGGCGTACATAAATTGCCAAAGCCCTGTGGCTCCAACGCGAGATCTCGCTTTCGGGTTTAAAGCCGACTCGACAATAGAAAGGTATTTCATTTCTAATGGAATATCGTTTCTGTCGAACTCTTCTTCAAATAAAGGAAAATAAAACTGGCTAACGGTCAGCATTCGCTCCATGAGGCCTCGTTTCTTTGTCAGGAATGTTTTAATCAAACGCTCCAAGGAGGCATTATGTATTACATTGAAAGGTGTTTTTTGGTTGAGCCTTTCCAAACGGGCCTTTAAAGAATCGGTAGGTAAATCATATACATATGCTTCTTCGACGGCAACCGGATTACCATCTATTTGAGCGACCTTGCCCAACTCTAAAACTTCTGCATACATTTCATTGTACAACGCATCTGTTGCATACAGTTCTTTCATCCAAAGACTATCATAAATAGCGGCTTGTGGATGGTCTTTTAGATTGTATCGCCCTTTTCCATCTGCAAAGGAAAAAGGCAAGTCCTGATCCGAAGTTTCGTCCATTTGCTCCATCTGCTTTACACTCTTCTCTATATCTGTAGAAAGTGTATCCGCAGGAAGGTTTTTCAGCTCTTCTACCTTCTCGTTTTTGCTCGGTTCAGAAATGGAATCTTTTTGTTGTGCAAACACAAAAACTCCGCTAACAAGAAATAATAAAGTGAAAATTACTCTAATTCTTTTTATCGTCATAACAGCTTATATAGTGCGGAGGGGCCAGCGAAAATCGCATTTTTTTTCGAGAGCATAAAATTTTTAAGAAATTATCAATAATAGTCGTAGTCGCCGCCGTACAATAATAACGCGTTTACGAGGCTATTATTGCTGCTATTCCAGGAAGGCTTTTCCCTTCTAAGCTCTCTAACATGGCACCACCGCCTGTTGACACATAACTTACCTTATGTTCGAATCCGAACTGTTTTACCGCCGCTACGGAATCTCCGCCACCAACCAAAGAAAATGCCCCGGTTTCCGTTGCCATATCAATAGCTTCCCCAACGGCAATAGTCCCTTTGGCAAAGTTCTCCATCTCAAACACCCCGATAGGGCCGTTCCAAAGAATCGTTTTTGACTTCAAGATTACATCTCTAAAGATTTCTAAGGTCCTAGATCCAGCATCCAGACCTTGCCATCCTTCAGGAATCTTATCTACATCCACTGTTTGGGTAGCCGCATTGTTATCAAAATTGTTCGCCGCAATCACATCTACTGGCAAGTGTACTTGTACTCCTTTGGCCGCGGCCTGTTTCAAAATATTCAACGCAAGGTCCATTTTATCATCTTCACAAATAGAATCTCCCACTTGGCCACCTTGTGCCTTTACAAAAGTATAGGTCATTCCGCCGCCAATAATTAAATGGTCTACCTTGTCCAATATATTTTCTATGATCGTAATTTTAGAAGACACTTTGGCGCCTCCCAATATTGCCAGCACTGGTTTTTCTCCTGTACGCATTACTTTTTCTATCGCATCGATTTCTTTGGCCAATAGGTATCCAAAACATTTATTTTCAGGGAAAAACTCTGCCACCACAGTTGTTGAGGCATGCGCACGATGCGCAGTTCCAAAAGCATCGTTTACGTAGATATCCCCAAGTTTGGACAGCCTGTTGGCGAAATCGGAACTGCCTTTTTCCTCTTCTGCATAAAAACGTAGGTTCTCTAATAACAGCACTTCCCCAGGTTGTAGGGCCTCAACCGCTTTCTCTGCGGTCTCGCCAACAGAATCGCTCACGAACTTTACCTGTACCCCAATTACATCAGAAACCGTAGTGCAGATATGTGCCAGCGAAAGGTCTGGATTATTTTGGCCTTTTGGCCTTCCCAAGTGAGACATAAGTACGGCGCTCCCCCCATCTTCCAAGACTTTGATAATCGTTGGTTTTGCAGCTTCGATCCTATTGGTATCGCTTACCTTGAAATCACTGTCCAAGGGGACATTAAAATCAACACGGATCAATGCTTTCTTGTTTTCAAAATTAAAATCATCTATGGTCTTCATGCTATGGAATATTTAAAGAACCGCAAATGTAATTATTTCTCGTGATGGGAAGAAATGGGCTGTATCAATATTTTTGTTATTCGAAATTCCTTCTGATCTTATCCAAAGAACCTTTCTTTAAAAAAACTATCTTTGGCCCATGCAGTTCAAGGACATTTTAGGCCTCGCCCACATCAAAAAGCACTTGACCACAAGTGCCGACTCTGGACGCATACCTCATGCTCAATTATTTGTTGGCCCAGAGGGTTCAGGAACACTTTCAATAGCTTTGGCCTACTCGCAATATATTATTTGTGGGAACACTGGCGGCGAAAATCAGGGGCAGCAGCAAGGATGTAACATAAAATTTGATTCGTTTTCGCATCCCGATATGCATTTTGCCTTTCCCGTTTCGAACAGTGACAAAGTAAAGAGCCATGCGGTGAGCAACCACTATATGCAAGAGTGGAGACAATTTTTGAAACAACAGCCATACGGCAATCTTTTTGATTGGTACCGTGCCATTGGCATTGAGAAAAAACAAGGACAAATTGGGGTAGATGAAGCGTTGGATATTGTGAAAAAGCTATCCTTAAAATCCTATGAAGGTGGCTACAAGATGATGTTAATTTGGATGGCGGACAAGATGAACAATGCCGCTGCCAACAAATTGCTAAAACTCATTGAAGAACCGCCTAACAATACTATCTTTCTTTTAATTGCCGAAGATGAGGAGCAACTGCTTCAAACCATACGGTCTCGTTGTCAGGTGGTCCATTTTCCTCCCTTGGCAGAAGAAGCGATTGCAGATGGTTTAGTGGCCGAAGGAGCTACGAGGCCCGAAGCCATGGGAATTGCCCAAGAGGCCAACGGAAATTTCAACAAGGCCTTAGATTTGATGAATCGGGATTCGGAGGACCTGGTATTTGAAAAATGGTTCGTACAGTGGGTTCGCAGCGCGTTCAAGGCCAAAGGTAACAAGACAGCTATACATGATCTTATTTTGTGGAGCGAGGAGGTTGCCGCTGCCGGCCGGGAAACCCAAAAAAAATTCTTGCATTTTTGCATAGCGGTCATCCGCCAGGCGTTACTTGTCAATTACAATACCAAGGAGTTGGCCTATATGCAAATTCATGTGGATGGCTTTCAGCTAGAAAAATTCGCTCCTTTTGTGCATGAAAACAATGTGCTGGCTATTACCCGAGAGTTAGAAGACGCAATATACCATGTAGAACGAAACGGAAATGCCAAAATCATATTTACTGATCTTTCGATTCGGCTTACCCGCTTGTTGCATAAAAAAGCAGCGTAGAAATAGTGTTTTACAATTTATTGATTGTCATGAAAAAACCATTCATCGAACTCTTTTAAAATAAAAAACATGGAAAGTATTTTAAAGAATGCTACAGAACTTTTGTTATTACTGTTTTTAATCATCACTTTTTTACAGAGCGGAATCGATAAGGTTTTTGATTGGACAGGCAACCTTAGTTGGCTTAAAGGTCATTTTTCCGAAACTCCTTTGGGCAAACTTGTTCCCCTGCTGCTTGGAACGGTTCTTCTTGCAGAAGTGGTAGCGGGTATTTTATGTGCCATTGGCCTATATCAAATTGTGATAATGGGAAAATCAACGATTGCCTTATACGGCGCGGTCATGTCGTGTGTATCGTTATTGATGTTGCTTTTTGGACAACGAATGGCTAAAGATTATGAAGGGGCCAAAACGATTGCCGTATATTTTATCCCTGCCATTTTCCTAGTATACATATTGCAGTAGCCATAGTGAACTAAAATCTGGTATGTTAGTCGTATAAATAAAAAAAGCCTCTAATTCTTTAAGGTTTAGAGGCTTTTCTAGTTGGCGCTTGTTACAACGACAAATCTTATTTTTTGTACTTGTCGTTTAAAATCTTTACGATTTCATCGGTAAGGTCGTTGGCATCGGTGCCAAATAAAACACTCCCTCCGTCGCCACCTCCTAGTATGTAGGTATAGCCATTGGTTTTACCGTATGCTTTGATTTCTGCCTTTACCTTATTCACCAAAGAATCCATTTCGGTTTGGCCCTGCTCCTGTATCTGTTGTTCCTCTTGTTGAATCTGCTGGCCAATAAACTGCCCTTTCTGCTGCATAAGGCCATATTCTTCTTGTGCTTTCTTCTGGGACATACTTTCTGCCTTCGCCTGAAAAGCTTGGGCCTCTATTTGAAATGCCTGTGAAATACTATCTTTCTTTTTCCCCATTGCCTCGGCCTTGGCCTTGAACTTTGCCTCAACGTCGATCTTTTCTTGATAGTCGTCCATTAACTTCACATTATCCACATAGCCTATTTTTTCTTGCTTACAAGATATGAATGCCAAAACCGCAAATGCCACTATTACTTTTTTCATGTTGTAACTTTTTTTCTCGTTTTAAGTTGCGCAAAAGTAGCAAAGCTTTTTCAATGTCATTGCAAGTATTGAAAATTTTAGTAATTCGAAAGTCTTTTTAGGGTATCCGCCCGATTGAAAGCTATAAGATATTTCTATTTTCTGCCATAACAATTATTTGTATTATCTATTAAAAACAACCATCTGAAGCGCCTCCAAAAACGCTTTTGGAAATTATCAAAGGGTATGTAAAGCTACTAACATGAAACACGCTTAGGTGCCTTAAAAACCGGTTTCTTAACAGTTAAAGCTTCATACTGTAACTCACACATGCTTTTGGATTACATAAATAAGCGAAGAGTATTCTTTAGAACCCCATGCCTTCACATTGGAAAGAAGGCCATTAAAGAAAGCCTTGAAATAATTCGCCTTTCCTGTTTTGTACTTTTCAGATAGTAATGAAACATAGAAAGAATCGAAAACTAACGGTCTTGTTGCAACTACATCCATATTTGAAGAAGCGAACAATTTTTGAATTGAGATTTGCGAAAAATGCCAAAGATGTCTCGGCACGTCATATGCTGCCCAGAACTCTTTATAATGTTTTGCATCGTACGAATTAAAATTAGGAACAGCAATAATTATGGTACCTCCAGGTCGTAACAATTCGCTAAGTCGGGCAATATGGTTTTCTAGGTCGGGCAAATGTTCTAGTACATGCCATAAGGTGATCAATCCATATCTTTCGGAATGGCCTTCAGGAATCTCGGCTACTAGGTTTACTCCTTTCTCCGAAGCTCTTTTTCGAGCTCCCCAGTTGGGTTCTACCCCGCTGACAGACCATCCTTTTTCTTTTGCGATGAACAAGAAGTCTCCGGTGCCTGCCCCAAAGTCCAATACACTTTTTTCCCCATCACAATACTTTTCCAAAAGTTTTACTTTCCTGGAAAGACTGTATTTTTTTACCGCTTGATACATCCTATCCACCAATGTTTTGTTTGCATCGGTATGGGAAATATAAGCCGCGCTCTCGTAATAGGTATCTAGTTTATTTGGTTGGGGTTTGGTAATCAACATTTCAAGTTCGGGATGTAACATCAACTCGAACTCTTCCCCTGATACAGAATGGTCTTTAGTTTTTAAATACGACTTCATTGTAATTATGCGTGGCGAGATATTCTTTTTTCAATGCCGAAAGATACTTCAAAACTGTTTCTCTTGAAAGCGAATTTTCAACCAAACAATCCTTTTCTACATCACTGTAGACTTCAATGGCGATATACCAATTTCCTTTCCGCAATATATCTTGTGGTTGCGCCCCTCGTGTTTCTTCCTCTCCGTCGTATACCATTTCGTTCCAGAGCGCATCTACGACCATGGGAGCAAGATTAAGAACCTTATCGGAAATCTCCACTTCATAGAATGCGAAAAAGTATTGGGTTTCATTTAATAAAAACGGTACATCATCGTACACATTTTGGTGCTCCAATGCAAACTTGGTGTTTACATATTCGTAGAAATCACCTGCTTGTTTTGGGTCTTCAAAAATAAACATCTGCCGTTTGGAAAGACTGCGCTTAAACTTTTTACCCTTGGTTACCTTGTAATTTGAAATCGTTGGTGCAATCCGGAGAGGAATACAGGATTGTAAAACCAAAAAGGCCAAAATGATACTAAATGATGTTTTCATAAGATGCTGGTTTGTAGTTGCCGTTTGATTATCAAAAACCAGACCAAATCCAAATTTTCATAAATTCACTATAGTAGGCACCATTTAAAAGCTGATAAAGGTTGCTTCAAAATTTCAAGGGATGTCAACAATTAGGACTAGAAAACAAGGTTTATTGGCAAATTGTGATACAAAGGATGCAATATGTTCCACGTGGAACAAACCAGATTTACCTTCCCAGAAACACTAAAAGCACACTAATATCAGATGGGTTAACACCACTTACCCGGGCAGCTTGGGCAATAGTAACCGGTTGCACGGCGCCTAACTTTTCCCTTGCCTCATACGACAATGATTTCAACTTGGTATAGTCAAAATTCGGTGGAATCTTAACATTTTCCAAGCGTTGCAATTTATCGGCATTGTTCTTTTCCTTGGCAATATAACCGGAATACTTTACCTGTATTTCGGCCTGTTCCATCTCCTCCCTGTCCAACCCATTTTCAGACACATATCGGTCAACCGCCTCTAACTCCATCATATGGCCCATCGTAACATTTGGCCTAGAAAACACTTTGAACATTTTATCCGATTGTTTCACTACGGCAGAGTTTACACTTTCAAGTATCGGGTTGATATCTTCGGGCAGCACACTTGTCTTACGGAAAAAATCAACAAACTCCCTAGACTTCCTTTCTTTATCTTCCATTCGCACCAAACGTTCGTCCTTAGCCAAACCGATTGCGTGTCCTTTCGGAGTCAATCTCAAATCGGC
The DNA here is from genome assembly GCA_938010765.1 of uncultured Flavobacteriaceae bacterium. Taxonomy (GTDB): domain Bacteria; phylum Bacteroidota; class Bacteroidia; order Flavobacteriales; family Flavobacteriaceae; genus Pelagihabitans. The sequence goes on from CALLVX010000019.1 coordinate 17,686, forward strand.
ATTGTCCTGTCTTAGCAAGGTTCTATATTCCGCTCTCGACGTAAACATCCGATAAGGCTCCTCTGTTCCCTTGGTTATCAAGTCATCGATTAAGACACCGATATAGGCCTCGTCTCTTTGCAAAATAAACGGATCCTTTTCTGCAAGCTTAAGATGGGCATTAATTCCGGCCATTAGTCCTTGAGAAGCCGCCTCTTCATAGCCCGTAGTTCCGTTTATTTGACCGGCAAAATATAAATTGTCAACCAGCTTGGTCTCTAAAGTGTGCTTCAGTTGTGTAGGTGGGAAATAGTCATATTCAATTGCATAACCAGGCCTAAAAAATTTTACGTTCTCAAATCCCTTTACAGATCTTAGGGCTTTGTATTGAACGTCTTCTGGCAAGGAAGTTGAAAATCCATTCACATAAACCTCAACGGTATTCCAACCCTCAGGCTCTACGAAAAGCTGATGACTGTCCTTATCTGCAAAACGATTTATTTTATCTTCGATCGATGGACAATATCGGGGGCCTATACTTTTAATCCTTCCATTGAACATGGGGGAACGGTCAAAGCCTTCTCGCAAAAGATCGTGAACCAGCGCACTGGTATGTGTCATATGACAATCTTTCTGCACATTCAAAGCTTGGGTTTGCAAATAGGAAAACTTTTCAGGAACCAAATCCCCTGGTTGCGGAATCATGACTTCGTAATTCAATGACCGTCCATCCACTCTAGGTGGCGTTCCCGTTTTCATACGACCGCTTTCAAAACCGAAACCCAACAACTGCTCGGTAATCCCAGTAGAGGCCTTTTCCCCGGCTCGACCACCGCCCAGTTGCTTCTCACCAATATGAATAAGACCATTCAAAAAAGTGCCATTGGTAAGTACAACAGCCTTCCCCTTGATTTCAAGACCCAAAGAAGTGCGAACCCCTACCACTTTTCCGTTATCCGTTAACAACCCATGCACCATTTCCTGATAAAAATCACAATTTGGGGTATTCTCCAAAGCCAACCGCCATTCCTCTGCAAAACGCATTCTATCATTCTGCGCTCTTGGACTCCACATTGCAGGTCCTTTAGATTTATTAAGCATCTTGAATTGTATGGCAGACTTATCGGTAATGATTCCACTATATCCACCAAGCGCATCGATCTCACGAACAATCTGCCCCTTGGCAATTCCACCCATGGCCGGGTTGCAAGACATTTGACCGATTGTCTGTAAATTCATAGTGACCAACAAAGTCTTTGAACCCATATTGGCGGCGGCGGCGGCGGCTTCCGCCCCGGCATGTCCACCACCAACCACTATTACATCATATTCTTCTCCAAACATTTTTTCAGTTTAAATGCAAACGCCGTTTACTATTTACCAAACCAAAGCTATCCTGTGTAATCCTAATATCGACTTATTGTTCCACGTGGAACAATTCCATTGCGTCATTCTCCTTTTGCCGCATCACATTCCTATCTGCGGCACTCTTATCCTCATATCCAAGCAAGTGCAAAACACCGTGTACCATCACCCTAGCAAGCTCCTCTAAAAAAAGAACCTCATACTCCGAGGCATTCTCTTGAACCCTATCTATAGAGATAAAGATATCGCCCGAAATTTTTATCCCAACAGTATAGTCAAAGGTGATAATATCTGTAAACGTATCATGGCATAAATACTGTTGGTTGATGCTTAAAAGATAGGAGTCATCACAAAAAACATAGTTAAGTTGACCTACACTGGCATCCTCCTCATTTATAACCCTAGTTATCCAATCGGAATACTTGATTTCATTGTTTAGTACAAAGTCAAGCTCATAATGAAAATCAATCATTTCCTTTGAAATAGTTCTTTACCTTCTCCTTAAAATTGGGCCGCAAAGGTAAGGCTTGTCTGTTTAATATTTCAACCTCGTTCCGATAATTCTTAAGCAACTCAGGTTTGGTAGTTATAGGGTTGCTAAACGACTTCCTATTTGTGCTGCTTTCTCTTTCGGGTTTCTTTCCTTGCTTCATGGTCGCATTCTCCAATTTCAACAACTCATACTGTATGGTATTCACTTTCGCTATGGTACGTTGTGTAATCCCATTTTCCAACAAATCATTCTCGAAATCCTCCATTTGCCTTAACAGCTTCTCTCCCAATTTTCGATCGCTATTATTAATCATATCAAGCAATTGTTGCTCCAATTGCCCTCGCAGCTGCTGCTGCTGCTTATAAATATCATAAATTTCCTGAAGCTCCGCTTCTGTAGGTCCGCCGTCTCCTTCCCCACCACTACCATCGGCTCCCTGGCCATCCTTTCCACCATTTCCTTTGCCTCCACCGCTTTCTCCTTGGCCATTCTTGCCTTTCCCATTTTGTCCATCTTTTGCGTCCTCACCTTCCCCTGGCTTTTCGCCTTTACCAGGTTTAGACCCTCCTTCACCTGCTTCCTCTCCAGGACCTTTTTCCCCTTTGCCCTTACTACCCTTGCCTTCTCCTTCTTGGGGTTTGCCTTTGCCAGACTGGCCCTTCCCCTCCATCTTATCCTTTAACTGTTGCTGCTGCTGAATAATATCGGGCAACTGAAAACCCTCCTGACTCTCTCCAGATCCTTGGCCCATTTGCATGCTTTGATTCATATTGTCCAATAATTTCGCCAAGAAATCAGCCAGACTGTTTGAAGCGTTCAAAACATATTTTTGATACGAGATTCCCTGGTAAACTTGACTCTCGGCCAAACTCTCCAAAGACTTGTCGATGTTATAATACACCTCGGTTATTTGTTCATTCACAAATTCGGATAGTTCCGCTTGCCTCAACGAGAGTGCAAACAAGCTATCGTCTACATGTTCAAAAAGACCTCTTAATTCTTGTTGTTCCTTTACAACACCTGAAAACTGGGGCATGTCTGCGCCAGCGTCCTCTAGATTCTCAAACAGGTTCTCCTGTTTAAACGAAAAAGTAATTAGATTATCAAGAATTTGTCGCAACATCTCTGCATCCTCGGAAACCGATGAACCACTTGCCCCACCTGCTGATTGCTGAAGTCCCTGGGCCATTTCCTTCATTTTCTCAGATGCCGCCTTTTGCTTTTGAGAAGCCGTCTTAGCCGATTTTTCCTTTTCCTGAATTGATGATGCGTCATCTTCCTCATGTTTACTAATCTGTTCGAGAGCTTTTTGCTGATCTCTTTTCACCCCTTCCTCTTTGTTCTTGTCAATTGACAGATCCAACGGCTTTTTCAAATCCTGATTGTCTTTCTTCAACTCTTGCAACGCTTCAGATACCTTTTCAAATTCTTTATTGAGTTTTTCTTGTTCCTCTTTAGACAGGTCTTGCTGGATCTTCTTTTCCGAAATACCTGCTTGTTCTTGTGCTAGCTTTTCCAAATCCTTCGCAATTTGTGCTGCCTTTTCCGTTACATAATACCGCTTGGTAAGCTCTAACAACTGCTCCAAACTTCGTTGACTATTTTGCTGCTTCTTACCGAGCTCTTCCAATTTCTTGGCCAATTCTTCCTTATTAATTTTATCGGCAATTTTATTCAGTTCCTCTAACAGTCTCTCATTCTTTCTAGCTTCCTTTTCCTGGCGCTCCAAGCGTTCTTGTAGTAGCTTGTTCAACTTGTCGTCCTTCTCAGACTTCTCCAAGTTCTCTTTTAACTGTTTACTGAACTTCTGCATCATCGACTCTTGCTGCTGCTGCTTCTTTAAAAAATCCTTTATCTCATTTTGGTCATTAAAATTCAATTGCTGCTTCTCCTTTTGTTCCTTATTGATTTCCCTTAAAGCTTCTTTTTGTTCCTTAAACTTTTCCAACGATTCATCTATATTCCCTATAATCGCTTGCTGTGATTCCAGCTCTTTATTTCTTAATTCGTCTTGATCCAGCAAAGCCAATGAAAAGACCTGTGTCTTGGCCCGCTTTCCCCTGTGGATAGCATCGTTATCCGTAGCCTCAAAATAAAAACTATAACTGGCACCGGCCTTTAGCTGAAGGCCAGACGGAAACGTATAGTAAAACTGATCAACATTCGTATTTGGCTTACTCAATTCTAGTACCTGCTTATCGCTTTCGTCCTTATCCGGATAACAAACCAATCGAATACTGCCAAGTTTGTAATCGTCGCTTGCTTCCCCTACATAGTATGCTATATTCGGGTTCAGCGAATCCAGTACTTGACTAGCACGAATCTTTGGATACGCATCTTTAATTACTTTAAAACTATAGGCCAACTTTTCATACTCAGATACATTTCTATTAGATGTTACAAGCTCATAGGCAAAATCATTGTACAGGTGCATCGAATAGTTAAAAGCGCTGCTTTCCTCTTTAAAGGCTACGATAGTATCTTTGGAGATGAGTTGAATCGTTTCGGTATCATTCCCTTTAATCTGCCAAGTGGCCTTGGTACCTTCAGGAAAGGTGGCGTTCCCGGTACCCTTTAAAACCTCTGAATTACGACCGGTATATTTTGGAAAATCAAGACGTACCGTAAAGTCTTGAATCGAAGGGGTTTTCAGTACTTCAAGATCGTACTCCCTTGATTGAACCCCGTTGGCAGAAAAGTAAAATCGACTCGTTTTTAAGGGAGGTGAAAACGTATATTGATACTTCCCTTTTTGCTCTTGCAGTAAAGACTCTTTGCCATCGACTACAATGAAAACAGCATCTGGCCTGACCTTCCCAATAGCAGCAACGTTAATCGTATACGATTCTGTATCTAAAACTCTCAGCTCTTCATTCAATAATTCAAAGCGAAAAGGTGCCGGTGGTTCATAGGCCAAATCATAATTCACTACCCGACTCGCAGACCCGAAAAAAGAACCCAATTCCCCAGTAAGCCAGATAATTCCAAATAGCATACTTGGTACCAATAGGTATTTAGCATATTTCAAATTTTCCCTATAATCGACTGCTTGTGAAAACGGAACTGCATCGAGCTTCTGTGAACGTTGTTCTATACTTGCCAACAACAATTCAGACCTATTGGTATCTTCTGTCAAATCTAATAGATTGTAAAGCTTGTCGTTTACCTCGGGAAAATGTTTTCCAATCAGCAAAGATGCCTGCTTATTGCTAATTCCTGAGCGTACTTTAAAAAGGTAAAATAGCGGGACCGCTATATAGCGATACAGTAAGAACAATTCTATTGCCACAAACAAAAGGAATAAAAACAATCGCCCTCCAGAACCCAGCCACAAGAAATATTCAACCCCCATGAGTCCCAAGAAGAAAAGCAGCCCCAGTACTGCGAATAACAAGACTCCCTTGATAAGCATTTTGGTGTAATACCGTTTGGTAAATACCTTGAGTTTATCGAGTATGTTGTGATAACTGTCCAAATTCTTCTATATTTAATACCAAGATACTTGTTATCACAAATTTAAGCATCAATAAATTGTTAAAAGGTTCACGATGAAAGATTTAAAGTACCTCGCCGCCCTTACGCTGCCCATATCAGCAATTATTAGTCTTTATTTTAAAGGTGGGTGGAGCTATTTTACAGCATTCTATGCCTTTGTGATGATTCCTATACTTGAAATTCTATTGCCGCATGACCCAAGCAACTATGAAGGGGAGGAGCGCGAAGAAAAAAAGAAGAGCAAGTTATTTGATTGGATGCTTTATTTGAACATTCCGATGGTATTCGGGCTTGTCATATATACCCTTTGGGATATTACCCATACGGCCTATGCGGCCTATGAAATTGCGGGATTGATTTTTTCAATCGGCATCGTACTAGGTACCAACGGTATCAACGTAGCTCACGAACTTGGGCACCGGCAAACCACCTTTGAGCGGCATCTTGGGAAGCTATTGTTACTGCCCTCTCATTATATGCATTTTTATATTGAGCATAACTTTGGACATCATGCCAATGCAGCTACAAAGGAAGACCCGGCAACAGCCCAATACAATCAATCGGTATATTCCTTTTGGTTTACCTCTGTTTTCCGTCAATACATCGGTGCTTGGGGCTTACAGTCCAAACTCCTAAAGGGAGCGAATCGAGGGTTTCTTTCCGTAAAAAACGATATGTTGTGGTACACCATCTTTCAGTTGGCCTATTTAACAATCGTATACTTGTTCTTTGCAGAACTAGGCCTTCTCTTTGCAATTGGCGCCGGCATTACTGGTTTTTTAATGTTGGAAACTGTCAATTACATTGAGCATTACGGGCTCTCCCGACAAAAAATGGCCTCTGGGCGTTACGAACGAGTACGAGAAGTTCACTCATGGAACAGCAACCATGTAATGGGCAGAATCGTACTTTATGAGCTTACAAGGCACAGTGACCATCATTACAAATCGTCCAAAAAATACCAAATATTAGATTATCATGACATTTCTCCTCAAATGCCGTTTGGGTATCCCACCTCTATGGTACTGGCATTAGTACCACCAATTTGGTTCAAATTAATGAACCCAAGAATACCTACTAATATGAAACCTCCCGTAGATTCGAACACTAATGGAGGAATTCTAAGTCAAGCCTAGCAAATCCAGAGTGAAACCCCTAAACTCAAGACAAAAACCATACTTCTACAGGGCTTCTTTTTCGTAACTTTGCCGCTCAATTAATTCTTATGAGCCAGAAAATAAGGGTGCGATTTGCACCTAGCCCAACAGGGCCCTTGCATATTGGAGGTGTTCGCACTGCCCTTTTCAACTATTTATTCGCTAAAAAAAACGGAGGGGATTTTGTATTACGAATAGAGGATACAGACCAGAATAGGTATGTCGAAGGAGCAGAGCAGTACATTATAGATGCACTCAACTGGTGTGGTATTCCTTTCGATGAAGGCCCCGGCAAGGAAGCTTCGTTTGGCCCTTATCGCCAGAGTGAAAGAAAACATCTTTACAAGCAATATGCCGAAGAACTTATTCAAAAAGGCAAGGCATATTATGCTTTTGACACCTCTGAAAAACTCACTTTTCATAGACAAGAACATGAAGCGAAGGGTAAAACCTTCATTTACAATTGGCACAATCGTTTCAAATTGGACAACTCCCTTTCTCTTTCAGACGCTGAAGTGCAAACGCGCTTGGCCAATGGAGATGATTATGTGGTTCGCTTTTACACACCTCAAGACCAAAAGTTGCATCTTAAAGATGAAATTCGCGGCGCCATAGAAATTGACACCAACGTTTTAGACGATAAAGTACTTTTTAAGAGTGACGGCATGCCCACCTATCATTTGGCCAATATTGTGGATGATCATTTGATGGAGATTACGCATGTAATACGGGGAGAGGAATGGCTGCCTTCCTTGTCACTTCACCAACAACTATACGATGCCTTTGGTTGGAAAGCACCTAATTTCGCCCACCTGCCCCTTATTATGAAACCGGTAGGCAAGGGTAAACTAAGCAAGCGCGATGGCGCGAAACTTGGGTTTCCTGTCTTTCCGCTCTCTTGGGAAGAATCTCTTGGTTATAGGGAAGCAGGTTATTTTCCAGAGGCCGTAATCAATTTTTTAGCCTTGCTTGGTTGGAATCCTGGAACAGAGCAGGAGCTCTTTTCATTAGTAGAATTAACCACTTCATTTTCGCTAGACCGCGTAAACAAATCGGGTGCGCGATTTGATCCAGATAAAACCAAATGGTACAACCAGTATTATTTACAAGGTAAAAGCGACTCGGAGCTTGCCGAGCAGTTTGCACTCCTACTTAAAGAAAAAACCATTGACCAAGCCAGAGGCACCCTTTCATATATAGAGCAAGTGGTAGGCCTTATCAAGGAACGTGCAACCTTTGTAAAAGATTTCTGGGCCCTTGCTGATTACTTCTTCATAGCTCCTACCACTTATGCCGAGAAAGGGGTTAAAAAGCAATGGAAAGAAGACACTTCCGAAATTATGGGCCAATTAGTGGCCTTGCTAAAAAATGCCGACACCTTCGATTCAGAGCCCTTGGAGGCCTATGTAAAACTGTGGATCCATGATAAAGAACTTTCCTTTGGAAAAGTAATGCCCCCATTAAGACTGGTTCTTGTAGGTGATATGAAAGGACCCCATATTTTTGATATTATGGCCTTGTTGGGCAAAGAAGAAAGTATTTCAAGGATAGAGAAGGCCATTTTGACCCTCTAGTAGCGTACCAATATAGTTTATACGAACATTTAGCTCCTGGGCCTAATGGTGCGATTGTTGGGTGTTTCTGTAACAATTCCGTCAAAAAGACTACCCATATAAGACGAGTTTCGTAAATTCAATCCATTAACTTAAAAAATCAATATCATGGGCTTTAATCTATTCTTAATACCGATTGTTTTTTTCGGTGTCATCATTTTATTATCATCTTTCTTTATTGTAAAGCAACAAACCGCCGTAATTATCGAACGGTTTGGAAAATTTCAAAGTATTCGGCAGTCTGGTCTTCAAATGAAAATTCCTTTGGTCGATAGGGTATCGGCTCGAATGGGGTTAAAAATTCAACAGTTAGACGTCATTGTTGAGACCAAGACCTTGGACGACGTTTTCGTAAAACTAAAAGTCTCGGTGCAGTACGTGGTTATTAAAGAAAAGGTGTACGAGGCGTTTTACAAATTGGAATATCCTCATGATCAAATTACTTCCTATGTCTTTGATGTGGTACGGGCAGAGGTTCCTAAAATGAAACTAGACGATGTGTTCGTTAAAAAAGATGATATCGCAATCGCAGTGAAATCAGAACTGCAAGAGGCCATGCTCGATTATGGCTATGATATTATAAAGACCCTCGTAACCGATATAGATCCGGATGCGCAGGTAAAAGAAGCAATGAACCGCATTAACGCTTCCGAGCGTGAAAAAATTGCAGCGCAGTTTGAAGGAGATGCTGCTCGTATCTTAATCGTAGAAAAAGCAAAAGCGGAAGCTGAAAGCAAAAGGTTACAGGGGCAGGGTATTGCCGACCAACGTAGAGAGATTGCACGGGGTCTTGAAGAATCGGTGGAAGTATTGAACAAAGTAGGCATCAATTCACAAGAGGCTTCTGCCTTGATCGTTGTCACTCAGCACTATGATACATTACAATCAATAGGAGAGGAGACGAATACCAATTTAATTCTGCTGCCAAATTCGCCTCAAGCAGGTAGCGACATGTTAAATAATATGGTCGCCTCTTTCACTGCCAGCAACATGATCGGCGAGTCAATGAAAAAAACCAATGTGAAAAAAGAAAACTAAGGTTCTTTTCAAAATACGCATCGCCCTTTGTTTTAAAAAACAGAGGGTTTTTTGTTTCTATAAACCAAAAAAACCATTTCCTACAACTTTTTATCCCGTTCCCACACTTATGTTGGCTTCCTTGGCTTTCCAATTTGCTAAAATTCAATTTAAACCTAGTATTTACTACGCTTAAACCTGAAATGTATAAATACAAGAGACGCAAAAAAAAGTCGCTTAGAAGGCTTTAAAACAACGGGGCTCTTATAGGAAATACCGATTGATATTTTTATGGTGATAAAAAAATATTATGCTAACCCTTTTCCGTAATTTTAGCCCATGTATCTCTTAAACCGACCGTTTTATTGAAAACAATTTTCTCGGCTGTTGAATCAGGGTCTACACAAAAATAGCCCAAGCGTTGAAATTGAACGCGATCCTCAATTTGGACATTTTTAAGACTAGGTTCCAAATAACCGGTAATCACCTCAAGAGACTCAGGGTTCACAAAATCAATAAAATCTTTATCCTTATGTGTATCGGGACTCTCATCTGTAAACAAACGGTCATATATACGTATCTCCGCTTCCAAGGCATGTTTTACCGAAACCCAATGTAGCGTACCCTTTACTTTTCGCAGACTTTCCTCGGAACCACTACCGCTCTTACTTTTAGGGTCATAGGTACATTGCACCTCCGTAATATTCCCATTGGTATCTTTTGTACAGCTATCTGCCTTAATGATATAGCCGTTCTTGAGGCGCACCTCTCCCCCCAATTTTAACCGAAAGAACTTTCGGTTGGCCTCTTCCTTAAAATCCTCTTGTTCTATATACAATTCCCTTGAAAAAGGAACCTTTCGAGATCCAGCATTTTCATCCCCTGGGTTGTTTTCAGCCTCTAACCATTCTTCTTCTCCTTCAGGATAATTCGTAAGCACCACCTTTAACGGGTTTAGAACGCCCATTACACGGGGTGCAATTTTATTTAAATGATCCCGCACATGAAACTCCAACAACGAAACATCTATTAAATTTTCTCGTTTGGCAATTCCAATGGTATCCGCGAAATTCCGAATAGACTGGGGCGTATAGCCTCTTCTTCTCAAGCCAGAGATTGTCGGCATCCTTGGATCATCCCACGAAGAAACCACCCCGCTTTCAACGAGTTTTGCCAGTTTTCGTTTGCTTACCACCGTATGGCTCAAATTTCTACGTGCAAATTCCCTTTGTTTTGGCCGCATCTTATTTTCCTCATAGACCTGATCCAAAAACCAGTCATATAAATCTCTGTGCATGGCAAACTCCAAGGTGCAAAATGAGTGTGACACCTGCTCTATATAATCGCTCTCACCATGCGTCCAGTCGTACATGGGGTAAATACACCAATCGGTATTTGTTCTATGGTGCGCCTTGTGAAGAATGCGGTACATAATAGGGTCGCGCATCAACATATTGGAAGAACTCATATCTATTTTAGCCCGCAACACATGAGTACCTTCCTCAAACTTTCCGGCTTTCATTGACTCGAACAATTCTAGATTTTCTTCCACAGCACGATTTCGAAAAGGACTCGCACTTCCAGCTTCGGTAGGAGTCCCTTTTTGCGTTGCCATTTCCTCCGAGCTTTGGCTATCTATATACGCCTTTCCTTCCTTGATGAGCAATACCGCCCAATCGTAGAGCTGGTCGAAGTAATCCGACGCATACCGTTCGGTATCCCAGTGATAGCCCAACCATTCTACATCCCGTTTAATCGCATCTACAAACTCTTGCTCTTCCTTGGCCGGATTGGTATCATCAAAACGTAGGTTTACCGGAGCTCCGTACCGCAATCCCAATCCAAAATTCAAGCATATAGAACTGGCATGCCCAATATGCAAGTACCCATTGGGTTCAGGAGGAAACCGAAACCGTAATTGGGCCTTTTTATAACCAGTTTGTAGGTCTTCTTCGATTATATGTTCTAAAAAATTTAGGGATTCGCGTTCCTCGCTCATAAGCTGCTTTTTTGAACCTACAAAAGTAGCGAAAAACCCCTAATTGGGGGTCCAAAATAACCCTCGCCATACAAATAAGTGCATTTCACAACAACTTTGTTCCTTGATACAACATTAAATTCTCTACGAAGTAATTATCGTCCATATTTGTTGTTGAATACTGTATAGCTGTAAAGCAATGGCCCATTAACCCAATTTTTGAAGCTATTGTTAACAACGACATACATGTTTTATCCGGTCCCAAGTCTGATAGAACGAGTGGTCATTAAAAACTACAACTACTTATGAAAACAAAACGACTTATCCCCCAATGCCTTTTTGCACTCTCCTTTTTGTTATTTGGCATGGTTCATTTGAACGCCCAAATACTCATCGACGCTCCCGAACCAGCTCCCAACCCAAACTTTGGTGGTGGCGCTTGGACACAAATCTGTGCCGGAGACAACGGTGGGTTTAACCAATATTTTGTAACTGCAGGTGTCACGGGTACCCCCAATAGTGGGAATGAATTTATTCTTGAACTTTCAAACGCCAGTGGCGATTTCGCTAGTCCGATTGAACTTGCTAGGGAAACAAGCCTTGATGTAGTTACCAACACCGGTATCGAATTCTCAATTCCCACAGATGCAAGAGGAGCCGGATACAAATTAAGAGTTCGTAGTACAGACCCCGCAAGAGATGGCACCGAATCTGTTGCATATAATATGTACTACCAAGGCCATGTAACTAGCTTTAATGTAAGCCCTAACGGAGATGGTACTACCGGCGACGTGAACAGTTCGGTTCCCGTAACCTTGGTGGTTGACAATGTTCCCAACGCGGCAAGTTACCAATACCAATGGTACCGTAGTGGTACCCCATTGAGCGAAACAGGCCCATCGATCCTTGCAGATCAAGATGGCATATACCAGGCGTATATTGATTATGGTGTATGTACCGGTAGTAGTAATGCCTTTTCAAATAGTGTATCCTTTGATATATGTACCGGAGGTTCTGGCGTATCCATCGCCACTCCGTCGAAAATGGCCTTATGCCCTCCTTCTGATACAGAGACCTTACAAGTAGCTACTCCCGACCCTAGCTGGACCTTTCAATGGTATAAGGATGGAAACATGATTGCCGGTGCTTCTGCGAGCAGTTATACGGTAGACGCATCTACCGCCGGATTCGAAGGAGACTATGAAGTTGAAATATCGGCTCCCACAATTTGTACCGAACGGTCTGACGCAGTTACTATAACCAATGCATCTGGCTTTACCGTTACGAGGAACAACCCTGCAAACATAGTTGTTCTGCCATCGCAACCAGAAACCCTTAGTGTTAGTACCTCTGCAATTTCCCCAACCTACCAATGGTTTAGAAACGGAAGTAGTATGAGTGGTGCCACAAATAGCACCTTAGACGTTACCCAAGAAGGAACCTATTATGTTGCCGTCACCCAAAATGGGGGCGCCTGTTCGTCGAGTATCGATTCTGAAACTACCGTAGCCGTGGTACCGGCCTCTTTTGAAGTTGTTGTAGGATACCAAGGTACCTATACTTCTTGTGTAAGCACGAGCATTGTCCTTGAAGTACAAACTATCAATGCAATCGATGGTGGCGGAAATGCTACCGATGTTACCGCTTCATTGGTTGATTCATTTAATTACCAATGGCAAAGAGATGGTAGCAACGTGGGCGGGGCAACTGCCAAAACCATTAGTTTGACAAGCACCACAGAAAACGGTTCTTATAGTGTAGACGCCATTTTGAACACCTACAATGAAAGCTCGAATAGCATACCTGTTCAATTATTGACGAACGAAAGCCTAGCGATTAGCAGTACCAGTACTGTTTATTGCAGCAGTTCGGATATCATCACAATTAGTACTACGACCGATTTAAGTTCTGAATCGTTTTCTTGGGAGCGTGATGGGGTTTCTGTAAACACTTCCGACGCTGCGCTCACTGTTACCGAAGCAGGTACCTACCGTTTGGTAGTAGATAAGAACGGATGTGACCTCATTTCAAACGAAATAGCCATTACACCTTTAGATCCAAACCTTATACAATTAGATGTTGACGGAGAAGTTGTTTTTCCTGAAGGAAGCTCAAAAACCGTCACTGCAAGTGGAGGAACTGCATATCAGTGGTTCGATGCCAACAACAACCTTATGAGCAGTGGCAACTCAATGACCTTTACCGAAGAGGGTGAATTCATCTTAATCGCCAACATAGATAACTGTGAAATTACAAGACAATTAACGGCAGTGTATCTTGATCTGTTCAATATCCCAAATGTTATTACCCCCAATGGCGATGGCGCCAATGATCAGTGGGTAATTCCAAATTCTTACTCGAACAAATCAGATGTGAACGTAGTTATTTACGATGACAAAGGCGTTGAGTTACTCAACGTTATGGGCTACCAAAACAACTGGCCCGATTCGTCGACCTCGTTCCCGCAACAGAATATGGTATTCTATTATATCGTTAAGAATGCCTCTGAAACCCTTAAACAAGGTACCATTACCGTTATACGATAATCAACCTACTGCAATGAAACTTTTCAAACTCATATCCCTATCACTGATCGCCCTGCTGGCCTTGTCGACAACCTCGTTACATGGCCAGGAAGACGATCCTATTTTACCCTACCGAGTGGCGCCTCAAAACCTGCTTAAGTTTAATCGATTCTTGATCAACCCAACCTTTTCAACGGTACAGGAAGATAAGTCCTATGTGAATCTTTTGCACAGAAACCAATCGGTACAATTTCAAGACAACGACCAAACCTATTTCTTGAGTTATAGCGGTAGAATTGGGGATCGAAGTGGACTGGGTCTAAGTCTTTACACCCAAAAAATAGGACCCATTTCCAATATTGGGGTGTTGGCCAACTATGCTTATGGGATTAAACTGAGCGATAAGAGCAACTTTACCTTTGGTGGTAACTTGGCCTATTACAGTAGTGGTCTGAATCTTAACGATGTGAGTACCGTAGACCCTAATGACAATCGCCTTTTCGGCACCCAGGATAGTAACGTCTTATCATTTCAACCTGGTTTCAACCTGTCTTACGGAAAATTTGATTTCGGTGCTTATGCCGAAAATCTAATAGAATACAACCTAAAAACCAGTGAGTCTTTATCCGAATTTGGTGATAAGGCCTACTCTGCCCATTTGCAATACACACATTCTTTTGAGAATGGGTCGGGTATTATGGAAAATGCACGCCTTATGCCTTTGGCCCGCGTGCGAATGAACGGGCAGCGAATAGCGGCTGTAGGTGGCGATGATCTAACCCTGGGCGGTAGCCTAATTCTTGACCTTCCTAAACTTGGTTGGTTACAGGGTGGATATGACAATTTCTATGGCGCTGCAGCGGGCGTAGGTTTCAACCTGAATAAGCGATTATCGCTAGGTTACACCATGGAAAAGGGTTTTGTAAACGATTTTGATAACCTAGGGGTTACACACGAAATCTCGTTTGCCTATTCCTTTACTCCGAACCTTACCGAAGATCGCGTAATGTTAGAGGACGACAACGACCTTGCTGACAACATCGAGCCAGAGAATGAAGATATTGCAAGTAGCGATGAAATTGAAGAGCTCAAGAAAAAACTAGCTGAAAACGATGCTATTATAGCAGAGCTTATGTTCCGACAAGATTCGTTGGAAAACAACCGTCAAAAAGATCTTGAACGACGATTTAGTATGGTAATGCGAATGGTTCGAAACGAAACCAATGGCGAACGTCCGGATTTGGAAAAAAGAGCCGAAGACCTGTTCCTGACCGGAAACAATCAATCAGCTGCTTTAACCAATAACACCGAACAGCCAACCTCAGAACCAAATAACAGTTTGGAACAAGCTAGAGATGTTGTTACAACCAATTCGTATGACAATACAGCTGAAGATCCTATAGAAGCGAACTCCTACACATCCAACACTGAACAAACGAGAGATGCGGTTGCCAACGCCAGCAAAAACGAAGAAACAGCAGAAAATGCAATAACAAACGATGCGTACGCTTCCACTTCAGGGAATTCAAGACCTGAAGCTACCAGAGATAATACAGAAAGTTCCGACTACACGCAACCAGCCACTAGAGATGCTATCAAAAGTAGAAAGTTTCGAGACCTGCAAGGTGTGGAAGATGGCTATTATGTAGTGGCCAATGTCTATAAAGGGGGGCGGTATATGGATAAATTTATGAACGCCCTAAATGAAAAAGGGTTCGTAACAGATTATATAGACAACCCGAATAATGGCCTAAAATATGTGTACTTAGAGCGCCATGATAGTTGGGAAGATGCTGTTGCGGCCTATAAGAGCAACCTTGGCGGAAGTTACGATGATGCCCTTTGGATCATGAATGTAGATAACCGATATTCCAACGAGCGGTACGCCAACAATGTAGATAAGGTAAAAGAGAAGTCTTCTCAATATGAAACAAATACCGTTCAGTATAATGAAGTTGAAAAAGACGGTATGGCCGCAGTAACTCCTACAACCAAAAACTACGTACTCGATGGCGTGGGCTCTGGTTTCTATATCATTGCCAATGTATTTGCCAATCCAAAAAACGCCAACCGCTTTGTAAAACTTTTGAACTCCTACGGTTTAAGTGCAAGCTATTTTATCAACCCAGAAAACAACTGGCGATATGTGTACTTAAAACGACATGAATCTTGGAACAATGCCTTGATTTCATATTACTCAAAACTAAACGACGCATACGATGATAAAATGTGGATCATGCGCGTACAACCAAACCTGATTACCTAATGCTTTACCAACCAACAACCAAAAAAAACCTCCTCCTCCTTCTTGTCTTATTTGCTTTTGGGTTCGTATTCACGGCGCAAGCACAAGTTGCAGTTCCCTTTACGCCTCGCTTGGCGGGAGACAATATTAAGGTGAAAGGTGATATTACCCTACTTTCAAACAACATACTGAATACCCGTATTGTTGGGCCCAACCAAAGAAATAATGCCTCACACGCCAACAACGCGCCCTGGGATCCAAACATTGCGTACAATAACGGCAATGCAAACAACCAAAGTTTGCCCATGGCCTATATTGATATTGATGGCGATGCTAGCACCTTTAGTTCTAGTAGCGCTACCTTGAACGCACCACCTTGTTCACGGGTGGTATATGCGGGACTGTATTGGGGTGGTACGTATCCTTACAACGAGGGGAACTCTACCGCAAATGCCAGAAGTTCGGATCCTATTTCACCCACTCAAACCCCATCTGCAAATGACTACGGAAGGGATCAACCCTATGAATCTGTCAAATTCAAGATTCCGGGAGGCTCCTATGTAGATATAGGGCCCGGTAGCCCCGCCATTTATGAATACGAAAAAATATATGATAAAAACGGAGACCTAGACGGCGATGGCGTGCGAGATCCCGGTGTTCTTGCCGATGTAGACCTGATTCACTCGCCCTATCTAAACTATGCCAATGTAACTAGTTTATTCGCAAGTATGGGCGACGCGCCCAACGGTGAATACACCGTTGCCAACGTGGTTGGTACCTTGGAAAGAAAACAAGGGGGAAACCTTGCCGGCTGGACCATCGTAGTCATCTATGAGAATCCTAATCTTACGAGTAAATATATTTCAACCTTTGACGGGATGGCGGCCATTTCCAATGGAAACAGTGCCACCTTCAACTATGATGGGTTTAGAACCTTGCCTTCTCCGCTTCCAGTAAACGCAAAAATTGGCGTATCTGCCATGGAGGGAGACCTTAATTTTATTGGCCCCCAGTTACAGTTCAAAGCCGATTTAACTCCCAACGGTGCAACGCCCGATAATGGTTTTACCAAGCTTTCGAACAACTTAAACCCCGTAGACAACTTTTTCAATAGTACGATTACCGATGTTGACGCTGCGGGAAATGCGTTTCATGTAACGGCCAGAAACCCTGCCAGTGAAAACACCCTAGGTTGGGATACGGATATGTACGAGCTTGAAAACCCGCTCAACAGCGTGCTTCCCAACGACGAAACCGGAGCTGCCATTCGCATACTCTTGTTAAATGGAAGTGGCGATATCACCTATCTTTTTCTAAATACCATTAGCGTAGACATTATAGAACCAGAAATGGTCCTTGAAAAAAGAGTCAATGATGCCGCCGGAAACGATATTACCGGTTTAGGGGTTACCCTTGGCCAAACCTTGGATTATATCTTGTCTTTTCAAAACAGAGGAAACGATGATGCAGATAGTTACACGATTCGTGACATCCTTCCTCAAAATACAGATTTTATTGAGGTTAACATAGACGATGCGCCTGGAGTAACCTATACTTATGACCTAGCTACTAAAGAGGTTGTTTTTACTGTTCCAAATGACTTGGTACAAATAAACGACCCTACTTATAAGATACGATTGCGAGTACAAGTTGCTGAAAACTGCTTCGATTTTGTAGATGCTTGTACCGATTTAATCCAAAATCTGGCGTATTCAACCTATCGTGGTACGTTGAATACTGGCATCATTACAGATGACCCTAGTGTATCAAGTCTTACATCTTGTGGGCTTCCAACACCGGGAGCTACCAACTTTTTATTAGACGACCTTACGGCCTGTAACTTTACTAGAACTGCACAATTATGCGGGGCTAATTTGATTCTCGATGCGGGTGACGGATTCACTACCTACGTTTGGACCAACGAATCCGGTACCGTACTAAACGACGGGGATCCAGATGGCGACCCAAGTACCTTATTGGTGACCGATATCGGTACCTATACCGTAAACAAACAAGTACCCGACCCTTGTAAGGATTTTAACGAAATTATTATCGTAGAACGTTTTGGAACCACCCAAACGAATCCGATCATCGATTTTTTCAATGACCGAAATAGCGATGCCGACCCTACAAATGATGTTCAGGGAGAATTGGTTACCTGTGCTATCGACGGGTCGACCATGCCGAACATTTTTCTTTGCGGTGCCACGGACTCACAATTACTGCAAATTAGTATCGCCGATGCCCTTAACCTATCTTGGGAACGATTGGACGAAACTAGCTGTACAGCAGCACCCGCAAACTGTGCCAATACAGACCTTGGCTGTACCTGGAACCCCGTTTCGTCGGGAGGAGATTTTCTGGCAGATACAGCCGGGAAGTACCGATTGGTCGTCAATTATCTCAATGGATGTTTTAGTAGGTTTTACTTCGATGTTTTTCAGAACAATTTAGATTTACTCTATAACACCAGAGACATTGTTTGTACTACAGACGGACGATTTACGATTACCAACCTTGGGGCCAGTTATGGCTATCAGCTGGTAGACGTGGCCAATGGCAACATTGTTGTTCCTTTTAGCGCTAACAACGGACCTGACTTTTCGATTACCGCAAGTGGTATCTACCGTATTGATGTAGTGCAATTAGACAGTACAGGCAATCCGATTCCCGGAGCTTGTATTTTTAGCACCCCCGATGAAGGTTTCCTAAATAGGATATTAACACTTGACATCGACACTACCGAAGCCAACTGTAATACACAGGGAAGTATCCAAATTGATGCTCTAAATGTATTTCCTAATTATTCCTATGAATTACGTAGGGACGATGGGACTCCACCTCCCGCATCTCCACCATACCCCGGACATCCCGGAGGAACTTTTATTGACGATGAAACGGCCCAATCAGACAACACCCATACATTCAATGTGAATGACGGAAATTACTTTGTAATCGTTCGCACCGATGATGGTTGTGTGGCAATAGAACCGGTTGCGGTTACAAGAACACCAGACCCTACCTTATCTGCAACAACAATTACCAATATCGGATGTGATGATGGTACCATTCAAGTAACCGCGGCAGGCGGAAATCCTAGTCCGTACTTTTACGCCATTTGGAGTAAAGATGGTACGGATTTATATAGTTCGCCAACTAATATTCCTGCGGCCAATTATCAAACCTCGAATACCTTTAGTTTCGGAAGCGGTGACGGTGGGGACTACTCTTTTATTGTAGTAGATGCCAACAACTGTATTGCTTATTCGAACGTTGTTACCATTACCGATTTAGGAAATACCGTAGTCGATTCTATTACCCCTACGGCACCTTCTTGTAGTGGGGATAATAACGGGCAACTTACTATCAATGTTTCAGGTGGTATTCCCCCCTATCAATATAGTATTGACAATGGTGTCACCTATCAATCAACACCCACTTTCGTGAATTTGACTGCGGCCAATTACCCGATCAGGGTGTTGGATAATTCTGGTTGTGATATCGCTCAGTTCTATGATCTTACAGAACCGTTTCCCTTAAGTGCATCGGTCGGTGTTTCCCGTGATGCCACTTGTGATCCAAACGGGGCCGAGGTACGAATCACCAATGTAGTTGGGGGTACCACACCTTATACATACAGCTTTGATGGCGGAAGTACTTTTGGAGCTTCTACAATCGCACTCTTACCCGCGGGCACCTATACCGTAATTGTACGAGATCAATCATGCGATTTCCCGATGACCGTCACCGTTGATGATGTTCCACCCCCGCCAATCGTAACCTTAACTCCGGCCGTGGAATACACATGCTCGGGTACGGGTGATGTAACGGTTAGCGCGAACATCACTACTTACAACTACCAATATGCCTTAAACGGAGTTTTAAACTCTCCTGATCCGACTAGCAATGTTTTCAATGATCTTCCGTTGGGCGATTATGTGGTTACTGCCTACTATGTTTCGCAGACACCACCCACCCCCAGCTTATTGCTTAGTGAAGATTTCGGAAACGGAGCTACCATTCCAAGTCCCAATACCACGGGATACTTTTACGAAGATCAAGCCAACGATGTAACTCCCAGTGGCGCACCTATAGATAATGGCAGGGCCATCAATGATTATGAATATGCCGTCACAAGTTCCATTGTAAGACCTTTTGGTCCATGGTGGAACCCTACTGACCATACCGACCCCAGCGCTACCGATGGCCGATATTTAGTTATCAATATTGGTGCCCCTACACCAGGGCAGGTAATTTATCAGAAGGCCATTAACGACCTTATACCCAACCAGCCCGTAACCGTTTCGCTTTGGTTGGCCAACCTTATTCGTGTAGGTAGAAATCTTGTAGCTCCGGACCTTACCATTGAATTAAGAGATCCTGCCACGGGGACCGTAATTGCTTCCTCAACAACAGGAGCCGTACCAGAAAATGAAATTTGGAATGAATATGTATTATCACTAAACCCAGGAACTTATTCAAGTCTAGACTTTGTGGTTTTGACCAACGAAAGTGAGATTAGCGGAAACGATGTTGCCATTGATGACATTACTGTATTTCAAACTCCTGAAGTTTGCGAATTGTCTATTGATACTCCCGTAAGTATAGAGGCCGGAAACCAATTCTCCGCAAATGTTACAAGTTTCACCAATGCAAGTTGTAACGGTCTCTCTGATGGAACGATTACTTTCGAAGTCGAAAACTTTGATGTTACGGCCGGATTCGAATATTCGGTAGACGGCGGCACAACTTATATTCCCTCCACAAGCTCACCGGTAACTACAACCGGAGTTTTTGGAGCTGGCAGCCAAACAATTTTGCTTAGAAGAGCAGACGATATTACTTGTACGTTAAACGTTTCTCAAACCATTACAGAGCCAGCATCAATCGTTGCCAACGCGACTATTACCACAGCCCTTTCCTGTACCAATGGTGGCGCCACCATTACCGCTTCCGGAAATGGCGGTACCCCCACCTATCTATATCAATTGGAAAGTACCGCAGGAACACCGTTTGCTGGATACGACTTCGCCACAAATGGAAATAATAACGTATTTAATCCGATTGCAGCGGGCGATTACATTGTTCGAGTGCGGGATGCAAATGGTTGTGAAGATACCATTGATGCAGCACTCACAATCGCACCGACCAATGCAGTTACTTTCGATGTGACTCCTACCGCCTGTAACCCAGGGGGAAATACGGCGACCATACAAGTAGATGTTACCGACGGAAACGGGGACTACCAGTTCAGCATTAACGGACAACCATGGGTAAGCCCAACTCCAACGACCGCAACCACCTATACTTTTACCAATTTATCAAATGGTTCGTATACCATTAATGTTTTAGACGGTTCTGGGTGTACAGGTGTTTTAGAAACCATCACTCTAGATCCGCAATTGACGGTAACGGCCGCGGCGGCCAACATCACCGCCTGTGCCACCGATACCGACGTGACCATCTCCGCCAGTGGTGGGGACGGCAACTATGTATATGCCATCGTCGCAGATGGTGTAACCCCGGTACCAGGCGATTTCACTACCACCAACCCAGAGACCATTACAGGGGCGGGAGACTACGATGTATACGTACGGGACAATAACGGGAACACCGACTTTTGTGAGGCATCCTATGACCTGACAATCATACAGGACGCTCCGATCGCCATCACACCGACCGAAACACCGGTGGTCTGTTTCGGCGAGAGCAACGGGGGCATCTCCATTGCCGTGACCGGTGGCTTTGCACCTTACAGATACAGCATCGACGGAGGTACCAACTATCAGGTGAGCAACAACTTTGTCAACCTGGCAGCGGGAACCTATTCCATCAGTGTCCTGGATGCCAACAACTGTCCGCAGACCATGAGCTTCGATGTCACCGAACCTACTCAATTGGTCGCCGAAGCGGTACAG
Source organism: uncultured Flavobacteriaceae bacterium (assembly GCA_938010765.1). GTDB lineage: Bacteria > Bacteroidota > Bacteroidia > Flavobacteriales > Flavobacteriaceae > Pelagihabitans. The sequence goes on from CALLVX010000019.1 coordinate 39,471, forward strand.
ACACTGCCCTATACATGCCTTCAACTCGGACAGATATCCGTTGGAAGCGTAACCGCTACCACAGGAGGGTCGGGAGACTATCAGTACAGCATCAACGGGGGCGCATGGAGCGCTACCATTGTCGGGGTACATGTGTTCACCGATCTTGATGACGGGACCTATAGCATACGGGTGCGCGATGCAAATGCCACCTCCTGTGAAACTACACTGCCGGATGTAACGATCGATCCTTTGCCGACGGCGCCCACCTTGAGCACAACGGTGAACTACAACTGTGACGGGACGGGGAACGTAACGGTATTGCCATTGGACCCGACCTATACCTATAGCATCGATGGCGGTGCATTCCAGACAACCAACCTATTCAACAACATTGCAGTAGGAAACCATACGGTGACCGTAAACTACGGAAGCGACTGTACCGTGGATACCACTGTGGTCGTAGCCAACGGAAATGCCTTCGAGGCCGCCGTTACCGCATTCGAAAACCTCGATTGCAATGCAGATGCCTCGGGCACCATCACCATTACGGCCGACAATTTCGGGCCCGGCGGGTTCGAATATAGCCTGGACGGTTTTGCAACTACTTTGGGCAATAGCACCACTTCACCGGTGGTACTAAACGGGCTTTCGGCCCAGGCCTATACCATTACCGTTCGAGATGTGGACGACCCGGTCGCCGGGTGTACCCTTATATTGAACCAGACCCTGGACGAACCCGCCCTGATCGTTGCCTCGGCAAACATCACGGAGCTGTTCTCCTGTAACAATACAGGGGCCACCATTACCGCAAGTGCGGTAGGGGGAACCCCGACATACCAATACCAATTGGAGGATACCGTTGGCGGAGTCGTTACGGCCTTCCAGACCGGTACCGTCTTTACAAGTGTCCCCGCAGGCGATTATATCATAAGGGCAAGGGACATCAACGGTTGTAGCGATCCGATCGATACGGCACTGACCGTAACGGCACCGGCCAACCCGACCTTTACCACAACGCCCACGGCATGTTACTCGGGAGCGAACGACGCGACCATACAAGTGGACGTTACCGCCGGAAACGGGGACTACCAGTTCAGCATCAATGCGGGACCATGGTTGACACCAACGCCTACCAACGCCACAACATACACCTTCAACAGCCTGGCAAACGGAACCTATACAATTGACGTACGCGACGGATTCGGGTGTAGCGCCACACAACAGACCATCACTCTAGATCCGCAATTGACAGCGGTAGTAGATGTCGTTGACATCAGCTCTTGTGCAGATGGCAGTATCACCGTAACCGCTGCTGGTGGAGATGGTTCTTATGAATATGCTTTTGTCCCAACAACAACAAGCCCAGCTGGATCTTTTGGAGCGAGCAATACTTTTGCCGTAACCACCGGAAATGATGGAGCATATGATGTATATGTGCGTGACAACGCGGGTGCAACGCCACAATGTGAATATGTTGAAACTGTAACTGTAGATCCTGCTGTAATCTTGATCTACACAAGCACTCCTACAGACCCAGAATGTCATGACGGCAATGGTTCTATTGAGGTTATTGTAACCGCGGGCGACAACCCATATACTGTTCAGATTATTGACTTGGACAATGGGGGTGCCTCTGACCAGACCAATACAAATGTTGTAGCGCCTAATACTACTTTTACGAATCTAGCACCCGGTAATTACACCATCAATGTAACAGACGCCAATGGTTGTATAATTACGGACACACCTGTAACGATCAACAATCCGGATGAACTGTCAGCAACGATAACACCTATTCTACCTTCTGCCTGTAGCAGTGTAGATCCAAATGACTATGGGTTCCGGTTTGTTGGCTATCCAACAACTTTGGGCGTCATTGAATTTAGTGCCGATGGCGGTACGAGTTGGACGGGGGACAACAGTGTTCCTGGTACCACGGATCAATTGTTGGGTTACGTTTCCGGAACCGAAGTATTTCCTTCGATGCGAACCGTAGATGCTTTTGGAAACACCATCTGTCAAACAGATTTACCACGATATACCATTCCTTATCCATTGGATGACCTAGATATTACAATCTCAACGGTAGTTGTAAATTGCAATGAACTTCAGGTAACCGTTGAAGGTTCTGAAGGTGTACCCGATTATGAATATGCTTTCACCGACAACCCTGCAACTTTCAATCCGGCAACCGCTGCCTGGACGGCGCAATTTCCTTTAGGAACCCCTTATGTTTGGACAGGCCTTGTTCCGGGAAGAACCTATGTCTTTTATGTACGAGATTCTACCGGTTGTATTCGCCAGAGTTATGTAAATGTAAATGATATTACCGTTAACCCTATTGAGATTGACGCAGCTTTCGAGCCTTCTTGTTTTGGGGCAAATGACGGGGAAATCACCTATACTCTAACAGACACCGATGGCAATATTGAGCCTAGCATGCACTGGGAGTTTTACGATGTCACCACAGGGGTGTTGGTTCAATCAAGTGGTGGTAACATCCCTTACAGTGGAACAATCACCGTGAGCCCATTAAACCCCGGGGAATATTACATTGTTGTAACAGAAGTGACCGCCGGGGGTACAGACAACTGTACTTCAGGAAGTGAAAATCTGATTATTGAAAACTTAGACGCCATCACGGCCAACTTAACCAAAATAAGAGACATTAGCTGTAACGCACCTGGTCTTATTGGCATTGAAAGTATTACAGGTGGTGGAGGTACCTTTACCTATACCGTAACAGGGCCCGCTCCTTTTACAACCATTACCGGTACGACCGATAACCCTGTTGAAATTGCAGCAAATTCCCCTTCCGGAGCTTATAATGTTACGATTACAGATCAATTTGGATGTTCCGCACCTCTTGGTTCGGTTGTCTTAGACCTTACTCCAAACCCAACCATCGACTCGATCATAGTCGATAATTGTGCTGCACCCTCCACGGTTACCGTAAACGCGACTAGTGGTGCTGCACAAATACTATACTCACTTGATGGCGGTACTACCTATTTGGATAACGCTGGTGTTTTCAACAACGTAACACCTAGCACCTACAGCGTATCGATCATTGATAGTAATGGCTGTACCGATACAGATACCGTAGAAGTGTTTCCTGTATTGGAGGCCAATGTAAGCCTTACCAGATTGCTTGATTGTTCACCAACACCAGATGCCGAAATTACCATCAATATCACCTTTGGTTCAGGCAACTACGATTATGAAATCTCCAATGGTTTAGGAACAGTCGTTACCCGTGCGGTGCTGCCTTCAAATCCGTATACTTTCAGCACAACCGTACCGGAAGACTATACAATTACCATTTATGACAACGATACGGCGTCACCAGAGTGTAGCCGAGTATTCCCTATTACTGTTCCTGTTGCCGTAGTCCCGGTATTGACAATCGACTCTTTTGAACAGGTGGGCTGTAACGGTGCCGACGACGGGACCATCAGCGTGAGCGTGGTCGACAACGGCGTGGGACCATATACCTTCGAGATCATATCAGGGCCCGGAAGTACCGCAACATTCCCCATAGCCGCTACGACCAGTACG
>CALLVX010000020.1 GCA_938010765.1 uncultured Flavobacteriaceae bacterium
GGAATAAATGCCACGATTTCCATTTCTATTATATCTTTGTCAACTACACTGTACATAAAGGGGTGTTTTGGAATTGTTTATGTTTTGCAACACAAAGTTCCGCAACCCTTTCTTTAGATCCAAAAAAGTTAAATCACTTCAATAAGCACACCTAGAAAAAAATTATCTTCGTGTTCATTAATAACTCTTGTTAAGTCATCGTTTTCAACGTCACTATGTATTACTTTTCCAATAGATTTTTTAATGTCTGCAAAAAATAATAGTTGCCCCTTTTTAGGTAAAAGTCCAGTTTTGTCAAATGGTGATATTTTTTCTAAATCTAATTGACCAGCAAATTTCATATTAGTTGGGCAATCAACTCCTTTTGGTAAATCAATTACGCAACCACCATAGCGAGAATGTCCTAGTGGGATTTGTATTTCGGTGTGTTTCAACCAACTTTCACCCATCCAATCTTCTTTATCCATAGATGCCGGAAAGTATGGATTCTTATGAGCAGTAAAATTGATGAAATCATAAAGTTTGTCTTCCATTCGAGTTTTTTTAAAATGACTGCCGGCTGGGCCAAGCGTAGTGCGGTACGTTTATTTCTTTTTTGCAAGTATCACTAAGCTAGTGGATTTTTAATATTTTTAAAAGTATTCATCACCATAGGAGTTAAACTTCCATGCCTTACTTGATCCATGCCCTAAAAGCACCACGACCTATCTTAAATACACCCGAGATTCCTGTAGATGCTTAAAAACCGTGGCAGGAGTATATGCGGAGTACTCCTCAGTTTAGTCATGTTCTGATGGTGCGGCCAGTATGTTCCCCTACTCAATCCTTCCACCGTAGGCTCTCCATAATAGTCAGCATATCGTTTTGTAAATACACAGCGGCCGGGTAAATAGAGTCATAATTGGGTTTTACATAGAAGTAAAGAGAACCGGTTACAAAATGGCTCAAGCTATCTGTGGCATAAAACTGTGCTTGGGAAGCCGCATCGCCACTAACAGAATAAAACTGCCCGTACACTCCATTTTCCTGATTTTGAAATACCTTGGTATCAATGCCATCTGCCTTTACAACGTGTTCATAGCTAAACTTCTGGGCATCGCCCAAGAGTTTCTCCAAATTGTTCTCTACCTTCTTGTAGTTAATGAAAATCGTCCCCCTCATCCCCGGGTAGTCTAACGTAAGTGACTTTGAGTTACGGTCTTTTATTTTGGCCATTGAGTTAAACTTAAACTCAAAATGGTCGGTCGTTAAACTCCCTAATTTAGCTTCTGGGTATTCTAATCGCAGCTCGGCCTGGGGTTTGGGCAATACCTCTTCCTTACAACCAAAAACCAGTAATACCAACGAAACGAATATGAAAACATGTTTAAGGTTCATTGGGTAGCGTGATTTTAATTTGTTTTAAGCGTTTTTTATCAAGGCTCTCTACTACGAAAGAATAGTCGTTAAATTTTACCTTTTCCCCTTTTTTCGGGAAGCTTCCGGCAATCTCCAAAACAAAACCGGCAATCGTTTCCGATTCTCCTTTTTGTCCTTCAAAGGCCTCTTCATCATCAATTTTAACGACCCTATAAAAATCCTTTAAGGTAGTCTTCCCCTCGAATACATAATTACGATCGTCCAATTTTGAAAAAACCAAATCCTCATCATCAAACTCATCGCTGATATCGCCTACGATTTCCTCAATAATATCTTCTAAGGTAACAATCCCCGAAGTTCCTCCATATTCATCCACTACTACTGCCAAATGATTTTTCTTGTCTTGAAACTCCAGCAAAAGATCATCTAACTTTTTGTTTTCCGGCACAAAATAGGGCTCTCTAATAAGCGACATCCAATTAAAAGTCTTTCTTTCTATATAAGGCAGCAAGTCTTTCACATAGAGTACTCCCAAAACATTATCCATGTTTTCCGAAAAAACCGGAATTCTAGAATAGCCATTATTTTTTATTTCGTCGAGTACTTCCGGAAATTTCATCTCCTCGTTCAATGCAAAAATATCGATACGAGGGCGCATAACCTGTTTCGTATCGGTATTCCCAAAAGATACAATACCTTCTAATATCTTTTGTTCTTCTTTGGTAGTATCGCCATCAGAAGTAAGTTCCAATGCCTGCGAAAGGTGATCTATACTTAGGTTCGATTTTTCTTTCCCAAGCTGTTTGTGCAAAAACAAAGTGCCTGAGCGCATGGGGAGGCTCAAAGGGGAAAACAACACATCTAGCACTTTTAGCGGATACGCCATAAAATGAGAAAAAGCAATCCGATTTCTATTGGCGTACACTTTCGGCAAGATCTCGCCGAACATCAAAATCAGAAAGGTGGCTACGACAACCTCCAATAAAAAACGCACTTCAATAAGACCGAACAAACGGTATTGGATATTCGAAAACAGTACATCACCCATATTGCTAAAAAGAAGAACGACCGCAATATTGATCGTATTATTGGCAATCAGGATAGTTGCCAATAATTTTTTAGGGCGTTTCAACAAGTCTGTTACGACAGTACCCCTACTCGTTTTCTTTTCTTCAATGTCGTTGATATCGGTCGAAGAAAGCCCAAAGAAGGCCACTTCTGCCCCTGAAATCAAGGCAGAACAAATTAGTAACAAAACCAAAAGGCAGGTTTTTACCACCAAGGCACTATCAAAAGCTATAAAATTCAATAGGAAGCTAAAGGGGTCAGGGTCCAACGGTTGCGCTTATTTATAATTGATTAGAAAGGTAAATCGTCTTCCTGTTCGGGCTGTGCCGACTGAGTAGGTGCGGGTGAAGGTGTTGGCTTGGGGGCAGTGGCTTGTGGCTTAACCGCCGATGGTTGCTGCTGAGCCCCCCCGGCCATGCTCTCTTTTTTGGTGGTCAAAAAGGTAAAATCCTGCACTTGTACTTCGGTGGAATAACGCGTATTACCATCTTCTCCTTGCCATTGTCTGGTTTTCAATCGCCCTTCGACATATACTTTATCCCCCTTGCTAAGATACTTTTCACATATCTCGGCAGCTTTGTTACGAACAACAATGTTATGCCAGTCGGTATTGGTGACCCGCTCGCCGGTTTGTTTATTGGTATAAGTGTCATTTGTGGCTATAGGGAAACGGCCAATGCACCCGCCGCCCTCAAAATAGTGCATTTTCACCTCGTCGCCCAGGTGCCCTATTAACATCACCTTGTTTAATGTTCCGCTCATTTTTTCTATGTATGTCTTCCTAGAGTTGTTAGTGAACCTTAAAATATAGCCCCGTACGGCGCAACACCCTTAAGGTCGGTAAGGGGACATTTCTCTATACAAAAGTACTAAATTTTAACCGTTTTTATGAAGTCGGCCACTAAAACAGGAACAGCAAAATCATCTAAACTTTCAAGGGTAGTACTAGCCTCAAGTATCGCCTCGGTCTTTATAAGCCAGAACTTGGTATGTAGGTGCTGGTGCGATAATTTATGCACAATAGGTAGTTGGTTCTGAAGCTGTATATCTAGAATTGGCCCAATATCCAAAACTTTTGGGATTTCTGTCTTCACCTGGGTCAGATCAATCTCCTTTTCAGACTCTAAAAGAGGAAATTCCCAGAGGTTCTGCCAAATACCTTTTCCCAACCGTTGTCGTAAAACGGTTGCCTCCGCACCATTCTTGGTTTTTACTATAGGCACCAAATAATTGAAGTACCTGTTCCGAATTTTTGTCTTTTTTAATTTTACCGGCAGTGTTTTAACCATATTTTTCTGGAGTGCCACACAGCTTTCATTCAAAGGGCAATGTAAACAATAGGGTTTTTGAGGTGCGCATTGTATGGCCCCAAATTCCATGATGCCTTGGTTGTAATCTCTTATTTCGTCGGCATTCATGACTTCAAAGGCAAGTTTCTTAAAATAAGCGACTCCTTTAGGGCTGTTAATTGCATAATCTACACCAAAGTATCGTGCAAGTACACGATATACATTACCATCTACAACCGGTTGGGCTTCGTCAAAACAAATCGATGCGATTGCACTTGCGGTATAATCACCCACTCCCTTTAGCTTAAGAAGTTCTTTATAGCTTGTCGGAAACTCGCCATTGAATTCATACGCTACTTTTTTTGCAGTGGCATGCAGATTTCTAGCCCTCGAATAATATCCTAGCCCCTGCCATAACTTCAGCACCTTTTCCTCAGTGGCATCGGCCAAATCGGTCACTGTCGGGAAGTGCTCCAAAAACGTTAGATAGTAAGGAGTACCCTGTGCAACCCTAGTTTGTTGCAGCATTATTTCTGAAAGCCAGATCTTATATGGGTCTTGGGTGTTTCGCCATGGTAATGCTCTTTTATTAGTGGCATACCATTGCAAGATTTTCCGGGAAAATGACATCTATTGATTCATAAACTGCTAAAGTAGTGGTTTATAGACTTAAAATTATGAGTTCTGCGCGAAAGATTCAATTTAATTTATATATTTGCAAGCCTTAAAACAAACTATATAATTTAAGATGACGAAAGCAGAAATTGTAGCAAAGATATCGGAGAAACTGGGAATGGAAAAAGGAGAGGTACAAGCGACTGTTGAATCCTTTATGGAAGAAGTTAAATCTTCTTTGGAAAGTGGTGATAATGTATATTTAAGAGGTTTTGGTAGTTTTATTATCAAGACAAGGGCCGAAAAAACAGGTAGAAATATTTCAAAAAATACTACCATTAAGATTGCGGCCCACAACATTCCGGCATTTAAACCTGCAAAGGTTTTTGTTGAAGGAGTTAAAAGCAACGTGCTAGTAAAATAATCAATAACCTAAAAGTATAACTTTATGCCGAGTGGTAAAAAACGCAAAAGACATAAGGTAGCTACACATAAGCGTAAGAAGCGCCGTAGAGCTAACCGACACAAGAAAAAGTAGTTGTTTCAACTACTTTTTCGCTTTACTACGTTCTTTGACATAGAGATTCAAAAATGAATTTCGGCAGGTCTTAAAACCTGTTTACAATATTGTTTAATCTATTTATCCTTTGTTAGTATAAGGCATTTTGCCTATGCGAAAACGGGATAGTAAAAATAAATTCAGGTGAATAGAGAATTAATCGTAAGATCTAGTTCGGATGCCGTTGATTTTGCTTTGTTAAAAGCAGGAAAACTCACTGAATTGCATAAAGATGAGGACAATAACAACTTTTCCGTTGGCGATATCTTTTTGGCCAAAATACGGAAACCGGTTACCGGCTTAAACGCCGCTTTCGTTAACGTAGGGTATGAGAAGGATGCTTTTCTTCACTATCACGACCTAGGACCACAGTTGGCCTCAATGCTAAAATTCATAAAAAATGTGAGCACCGGAAAGTTACGGGACTATGATCTCAAAAACTTTCCTTTTGAAAAAGATATTGATAAACATGGCGTCATTACAGATGTAATTAAAGCCAATCAATCTCTTTTGGTTCAAATCGTAAAAGAACCTATTTCCACCAAAGGTCCGAGAATTAGTTCGGAACTTTCTTTTGCAGGGCGTTACCTTGTTATGGTGCCTTTTTCAGACCGTGTTTCGGTTTCTCAAAAAATTGGCAGCAAGGAAGAAAAAGACAGACTAAAGCGATTGGTAATGAGTATTAAACCCAAAGGTTTTGGGGTTATTATACGTACCGTAGCCGAAGACAAAAAAGTCGCGGAACTAGATAAAGATCTAGAGAATTTGCTGAGCAAATGGTCAGCAATGTGCAAGAAACTATACAAAGCACATACACCATCGAAAGTTTTGGTAGAGGTCAACCGGGCCTCGAGCATCTTGAGAGATGTTTTCAACGATTCCTTTACAGGTATACATGTTGACGACGAAAGACTTTTCGAACAAATACAGGACTATGTGCAAGAAATAGCACCGGGAAAACAGTCTATAGTAAAATTATACAACTCTTCCGTTCCAATTTTTGAAAAATACGGGATCGAAAGACAGATTAAAACTTCCTTTGGCCGTACTGCCTCTATGAGTAAAGGGGCGTACTTGATTATTGAGCATACCGAAGCCTTACACGTAATCGATGTAAATAGCGGTAACCGTTCAAACAAAGCCAACAACCAAGAAGATACCGCCTTGGAAGTTAATCTACTGGCAGCCTCTGAAATCGCCCGACAATTGCGACTTCGCGATATGGGAGGTATTATCGTAATCGATTTTATCGATATGGTAAAACCCCACCATCGCAAAAAGTTGTTCGAACATCTCAAAGATGAGATGAAAGACGATCGCGCCAAACATAAAATATTGCCTCCGAGCAAGTTTGGCCTTATTCAGATTACACGTCAGCGGGTACGGCCCGAAATGAATATCAAGACAACCGAAGAAAATCCTAACAAAGGCGGTGGCGAAGTAGAAGCCCCGATCGTATTGATCGATAAAATCAATTCAGATCTTGAAAAATTACTCAAAGGCCCTGCAAAGGACAATAAAGTTGCCTTGAACATTCACCCGTTCATCGCGGCATACTTGACCAAGGGATACCCTTCCATTCGCTTCAAGTGGTTTTTAGAGCATAAAAAATGGATCAAAATACAACCTAGGGATGCATATACGTATCTCGAATTCCGTTTTAAGAATAAAGACGGAAAAACAATTTATTAGTACCAAGCGACCTTCGGCAACGAGGGTCGCTTTTTTTGTTTTAATCCTTTTTATACCAACTAATTCTTAAAGTCGTGTTTGTCAGAATTTCAAATACTCCTAGCTTTGCTTTAATGATTAAGAGTTATACCCTTACAGAAGCCACAAAAAAAATCGAAAGCTATTGCGCATATCAGGAACGTTGTCATAAAGAAGTCAATGCGAAGTTAAAGCAGATGCGCATGATACCACAAGCCATTGATCAAATAGTGGGGCATCTTATTCAAGAGAATTATTTGAACGAGGAACGATTTGCCCGGAGCTTTGCTCGCGGAAAGTTCACCATTAAAAAATGGGGTAAGAATCGTATCATAAACGAACTGAAACAACGCGGTATATCTATATACAACATCAAATCGGCCCTCAAGGAAATTGATGAAGAAGCCTATATTGGCACTTTTAATATTTTGGCTCAAAAACGAGTAGAAGCACTCAAAGACGGCCCGGTGCAACAGCGGCGTAAAAAACTTGCCGATTATCTTTTTTACCGTGGGTGGGAATCACAGTTGGTCTATGACAAGGTGAAGGAGCTTTTAGGCTAGTAAACTACTTCGGGGCGAGCCCACTAGGCATTAAAAGTAAATTTAACATTGATTTCGACGGAGGCCTGTCTGAACACTCGTCGTATAGGCGTCGGAGCATTATAAATCTCGATTATCGAGTAAAGCGAACTATTTATTCGTTTGTTGTATTGCCCGCTGGTTCTTAGAGTCGATCCAGCTCTGTCCTTTTATCTTCCGCATAAGAATATCGTAGTGGCGCATAATGAAAATGTTGTAAAGCCCTTTGGCAAAATTCAAAGGATTCTTTGGCCAGGACCTTAGACTCATCGAAAAACCTGGCGTGTGGTATTTCATATAGTGCCAATAGGCCTCGGGCATATAGAGCATTTCTCCATGATTTAAGTACGTATGATACCCTTTTGCGTTTTTTAAAGCCTGCCATTTTTCCAAATCTGGATTTAAAAAATCGATTCCTTCATGGGTAATGATAGAATGAGGTACTTTATACAAGTATTTTGTTTGCGATTGCGGAAATAGAATACATTCTTTTTCCCCTTCAAAATGAAAATGAAAAATATTTGACAGGTCAATGTCGTAATGCATAAACGTATACGAATCTGTACCACCAAAAAATAACATTGGAAGCTTCTTTTTAATCTTTAGTCCGAAATCGGGATAGTCAAAATCGTTCTGAAGTGCTGGCACCTCCCTAAAAATATTCCATAAAAAAATACGGTATTTGGTCGGTGCTTTTTTAAGCAAGGCAACATACTCGGCCAATAACATTTCAGCATGGGGTTCGTTAAAACCATCATCGTGCCGTACGGGCCGATCATCATAGAGCGGCACTTTTTTATCACCTGCCATACTCGCCATATAATCAAGGGTCCACTTTGAAATAGCAGGCCAGTGATCAACCGCATTCGTTACAACCAACGGTTTTTGCGGCTTAAAATAATCTTGAATAAATTCCTCTTTGGTAATGGTACTTACCTTTGGGATCGCTGTTAGTTTCAATGGTATGCGGGTTGTTTATAAACCTCAAATTTAACCAACAGAATGAAAAATTCTCTTAAAATAAAACTAATCTAAGTACTACTCTACCAGCTTCGTCTTGTTTTTTGCTATTTCATTCCGTTCAATCTTGTGCGCTGGCCTGGTCCATTTTGGTTTTTCCCCTAAAGGGGTAAGTTCAGAATCGGCAGCTTCTGTAGTACTCGGCTGGGCTACTTTCTCAAAGGGTTTTTGCGGATTTAATCCCAATAGTTTGAACATGGCCATATCCTCATTTACATCCGGATTTGGCGTTGTCAACAATTTATCACCTGCAAATATCGAATTTGCCCCGGCGAAAAAGCACATCGCCTGCCCTTCTCGGCTCATTTCGGTTCTTCCGGCAGACAGTCGAACTTGCGTTTCGGGCATTACGATTCTTGTGGTGGCGACCATACGGATCATATCCCAGATAGAAACGGGCTCCATTTCTGCCATTGGTGTTCCTTCTACGGCTACCAATGCATTGATAGGCACCGATTCTGGCTGCGGATTCAAAGACGCCAAAGCGACCAACATTCCTGCCCGGTCTTCCAATTGTTCTCCCATCCCGATAATCCCACCGCTACACACGGTAACATTGCTTTTTCGAACATTGTCTATCGTTTCTAGCCGATCTTCAAATGCCCTTGTGGATATCACATCTTTGTAATAATCTTCAGAAGTATCCAGATTATGGTTATAGGCATACAAACCTGCCTCGGCCAAACGTTTGGCTTGGTTTTCTGTAATCATTCCCAAGGTACAGCAAACCTCCATGTCCAATTTATTGATGGTACGTACCATTTCGAGTACCTGATCGAATTCGGGGCCGTCTTTGACGTTTCGCCATGCCGCCCCCATACATACCCTTGAACTTCCCGAGGCCTTAGCCCGCAATGCCTGTGCCTTTACCTGGGACACTTTCATTAAATCGTTCCCCTCGATATCGGTATGATAGCGTGCCGCTTGCGGACAGTATCCACAGTCTTCAGGGCAACCACCAGTTTTAATAGAAAGTAAGGTAGACACCTGAACTGTATTTGGATCATGGTGCTCCCTATGAATGGTAGCTGCTTCATAAAGCAGTTCCATCATCGGTTTGTTATAAATAGCGAGTATTTCTTCCTTGCTCCAATCGTGTCTAACTTCACTCATACCAATCTTGTAATTTGTGTTCAAAAATAATCTAATTACCATTCAAATCCCAATAAAGAAACCAAGGGTTCTTAAACAGGGCGATACCGGCAATGTACTTGGGATAAAACGAAAAAAATAAGCCGGCAAAAGCAAAAAAAGCTCAAAACAGTATACCGTTCTGGGCCTTTCATTAAGGTATTATCCAAATATTATTCTCTTTTATTCGTCTTATTTGTACTTGCTTTCTTTTGAACCTCGCTCTCTATTGTCTGGCCTTCCACATCTTTCCCCTTTAAATACTAGGGCAATTGCATCCCTGCCATATTGAACATTTCTGGCAAGGGCTGAACCGACTTGTATATCCCCGAAATAAAATTGGCGGTAGAATTATTTCTTTCACCTTCTTTCCGCCAGAATCCCAAACGGTCATCTTATCAATTTTGTTGTTCTTGATAACAAAATGCTTACCGCATTACCGCCAAAACCGACAGCGTTGACCAATATTTTATTGAGCTTGGATGGTTTTTCAAAAGCGTTTATGAATGGGACATCCACAAATTTTTGATACTGTAGCATTAAAACCGCCAATTCAATACTTAGCATACCAGAGGCCCCGAAAGTGTGACCTATTTTCCATTTATTAGTAGTCAAAGCGGGCAGTTTGCTACAAAATATCTTTTGAATAGCATTAAACTCCGAAATATCTCCTTTTATTGTTCCAGGAGAATGCATCACGATAACATCGACCTCTTCCGGCTCTATCGTACCCAAGGCCATTTTCATGGAACGCTGAAAACACAGGGCGTCCGCAGAGATTGAAATATTATGCTCCAATAATTCCGTGGCATAGCCTATCCCTTCTATGAGGGCCAACGCATTTTCACCGACACCTTTTTCCAAACAGGCAATAGAGGCCGCTTCTCCCAGAACCATCGTATTCCTTTTTTTTTCAAGATCCAGTGCTTGACAAGGATACCCTTGACCTTTCGCTAGAGCAGAATCTGCATAAATCTTCAATGCTTTCATTTGGGCCAAAGTAAAAGGCGTAAGCGGCGCTTCGCTACCTCCCACCATAAACTTATCGGCCATACCGCCTTGTATCCATGCCGCCCCATTCAGCAGGGCATGCAAGGCCGTAGAGCAGGTTATCGAATGTGAAATTTCCGGGCCTTTCGTTTGCAAGTCATGGGCTACCCATGACGAAATATTCCCCAAGGTGGTGGTAGGCGACGATAAGGTAGATACCTTTTCATTTGCTAAATATTCTTTATGATATTTTTCAAAAAGAGAAGTTGCACCGCGGGAAGAACCGATATTGATACCAAAATTATCTTCTGGTTTCCAGCCGGCATCGGCCATTGCATTTCTCGAGGCGAACAATGCCAATAACACTGAATCATCTAGATTTTTGTATTTGCTATCAGATTGCCTTAGTTCTAATAGGGCGGCTTTTCCCTTGTTCGTTAATTGGCCAACCCAATCAATTGAGTTCCCTATCTTTTTTTGGTTCAATACATGCCTTTTACCCATATAATTTTCCCAACATTCTTTCAAAGAAGTCCCTAAGGGAGAAATCGAAGAAATGGCGGTGATGGAAATGGGTTCTTTCAAACTGGTATTGCTCATTATACGATTGCTAAGGCTCCTTCGATAGTACGGTATATCTTCTGCAATTGTTCATCAGATGTAATATAAGGCGCAGAAATATAAATAGTGTTTCCCAAAGGTCTTAGAAACACCCCGTTTTCCATAAAATAATTGAACAGCCGATCTCTTAGGTTTCCATAGCGTTCCATTTCTACATCAAGATCCAATGCATAAATAATTCCACATTGTCTTGTTCTGGCTACTTTGGAGTGGTTTTTAATCGTGGCATCAAACCGTTGATGTGACTTTATAATTCGTGCTATATGCGCACGTATTTCGGTCGACTGCAGTAATTCCAAGCCTGCCAGGGCAGCGGCACATGCCAAGGGGTTGGCACTATAGGTATGCGCATGAAAAAGACCTTTTCCGATGTCATCGCTATAAAAAGCATCAAATAATTTCTGGGAACAAGAGGTAATTGCCATGGGCAACAAACCTGCGGTCAATGCCTTGGACATGCACATGATATCTGGTTTTACCGTAATCTGGTCAGAAGCAAAAAATGTCCCTGTTTTACCAAAACCGGTCATCACCTCATCGGCAACGGTAATCACATCATGCGCCTGCAAAAGAAGTAAAATTTTCGACAATTCTACTGAGGAATACATTTGCATAGCCGCGGCTCCTTGCACCAAAGGTTCGTAAATAAACCCGGCTATATTCTCTTTCGCCAACCTTTTCTTCAACCACGATAAGGTTTCCTCAATATTTTCAGAGGTCGGAATCGGAATTCGCTCTACATCTATAAAGAAATCCTCAAACGGACCATTGTATACCGAAAGACCCGAAACGGACATGGCACCAAAGGTATCGCCATGAAAACCATTCTCGAAAGCCAGCATTATATGCCTTTTACTTCCTTTGTTGAAATGATATTGCAGGGCCATTTTGATACCAATCTCGGTAGCGGTCGAACCGTTATCCGAGAAAAATATTTTTTCCTGATTTTCGGGCAGTATTTTAATTAATTCTTCTGACAAACGTACGGCGGGTTCATGGGTAAAGCCGCTGAAAACTATCTGGTCTAACTGCTGCATTTGCCCATATACTTTTTCAATAATATGGTCATGGCAATGCCCATACGCACTTGTATACCAAGAAGAAATGCCATCTAAGTACGATTTACCGTCTTCATCGTATAAAACTGCGCCTTTGGCCTTTACTATCCCCAACATTTTAGGATGTAGCTTGTGCTGCGTTAGCGGATGCCAAATATGATTTTGATCTCTTTCTGAAAGATTTTTCAAGGATGTTCTCTTTATGGAATACACGAATTAGGCTATCTTGCAAAGATGGGAAATTAAAAATTTTCAACACCTTGTCTTAGGGCAAAAATAGTAAGCAATCCAATGCAACAGACAAAGTACTATTTTACAATATCTTCTTGCTGCCAATGAAGCTAAATAAGTTGATCAAATCACTTACTCCCAACTATGCTATTATAGGTGATCACAGGGTTTTTACCTTGCTATTACTGGCAGCTACCTTACTACGTTTTCCTTTCTTCTTTCGTGATTATATTGATCGAGACGAGAGTACTTTCATATTAATGGGACAGTCATGGGTAGATGGCTTTTTACCTTATACCGAATTGTGGGACCTTAAACCGCCCATTACCTTTTTGTTCTTTGCGGGTATCATTTATGTTTTTGGAAAAAGCTTTCTGGCCATTCGATTTATCGGCGCTCTGCTGGTAGCCGCTACGGCTTTTTTTACTTTTAAAATCGGGACCGCGATAGATACTAAAAAAGTGGGATTTTGGGCGGCAATGGCGGCTGTTGCACTTCAAAGCTTATTTGGAAGCATTCAAGGGGTCATGTCTGAACATCTATGCATGACTTTTTTCATGCCCGGGCTCTGGTTGCTCTTAGAATCAAAAAGATATGATGGCCACTTATTAGCCGGTATTTTGATAGGGTTGGCAGTAATGACCAAGCTGAATATCGCTTATACTGCGCTCTTCCTTGGCCTGTATCTATTCTACTACTTTTTTTCTAAAAAAGAGTTTCTAAAAGGAGCTAAAACCGCCCTGCTCTATGGGGTTGGAATTCTAATAATTGTAGCCGCGACCTTTCTACCCTATTATGGGAGCTCAAGGGGAGAAATTTGGTGGAATTCGGTCGTGTTGGCCGCGTTGGAGTATGCTGGTGCAAGGCGTAGTTCTATTCTAAATCTGGCCCCTACTTTTATTGTTCTGGGTATTTTCTTTGTGTTCGCATGGAAAAAAAAGTACTTGGATTTCCGCGATATGAAAGTACAGTTGATATTAGTTGCCGTGCTAGGAGCATTGTTTTCCTTTGCCAAGGCAGGCAGGATCAACAGTCATTATTTAATACAGCTACATCCTATTTTAATTGTATTAGTAGCCATATGTATCACTAAGATTACTTTCTTTAAACGATGGAAGTACACAAGAGGGTTTATTATATTTTTTATTGTTATACTCCCCGCAGAAAGTTACTTGGAATATTACCGAATCGTAAAACACAAAATAGAACACGGTACCTTTTACAACGGAGAAGGCATTGCAGTTCCTCAATATCTTCAAAAAAACCATCCCGATGAAAAGAATGTTTTGTTCCTAGGCTACCACATAGGTTATTGGGGAATCGATAGTAAACCGCCTACCATGTCGGCCACGCACCCTAGTAATATTTGCAGAAACGAACTCTTCCCCTACTATCAAAATCCTAGAAAAACCGGTATCGAAGAACTCACTTATATTATGACCGCGATAAAACCGGCAATTGTGGTTACCCGCACCAACCGATTAAAGTTCGACAAGAAACTCGAAGCTGAAAATGAGTATATCGATCGCTATCTTGAAAACTACTACGAACTTGAAACCCAAGTTGAACAAGCAGATATTTATAAGCGATTAGAGTGATTGCAGCGTACTACGGAATTTATTTGCATACTTGGATACGGTAGTTTTATCAAAAGCTACTTCTTCATCAATTCTCCCTATCATCGAAACACCTGTTTTATGAAGGATGATATCTTCCGTTGTCGGGTGGGTATTTCCACTAAATAACAAAGACACTTCATATCCCCTCATTTGCAACCAATTCACTGTAAGCAGGCTATGGTTGATACTCCCTAAATAATGCCTAGAAACAACTACCACTTTGTAATTGGGCATAATAATATCTAGTATGGTGTCCTCGCCATTTAAAGGTACTAAAAGGCCTCCTGCACCTTCTATGACCATATGATTATCGGTATGGGGTTCGTGAATCTTATTGGCATCAAGTATTACACCGTCTATTTCAGCAGCGGCATGCGGACTCATTGGAGTCTTCAATTCAAAACTGCTTTTGTGAATTTTTGTTTTGGTATTCGATATCATGGCCGCTACCTTATGACTATCGGTATTGTCCAAATCTCCCGCTTGTACCGGTTTCCAATAGTCGGCTTCCAAAGCCTCTACGATGATTGCCGACGCTATGGTTTTCCCCACTTCTGTAGAAATTCCTGTAACAAAAATTCGTTGCATGTTAATCGGGTTTTGTAATCATTCCACAATTTAGGCATTTGAATTTTCTTAGTTCAAAAAATGGGAAAAGTTTGTAGAACAGCCCCTTGCGTTCGAAGTAAACTTCCGATTTCTGTGCTTTGCAATTAGGACATATTATCGGCAGACCGTCATCACCGATAGCATAGGCCCTCACTTCCTTGTAGATAGCCATGGCACGTTCGCTATCTGAAGCGTATACCTGAAGTTTTACTCCTCCCAAGGCCGCACTTATGGCGGGATCTGAATTAATTGTATTCTCATCTGCCAAAAATACCTGAATACCTTCCGACTCTAAACGACCCTTGATAATTACGACATCGGCCGAAAATTCGAAAGTTGCTATGGTAATGAATGTGTCTTTCAAGCGCTCGGTATTAAATGCGATAAAAGTGAAACCACTTCCAAAATCTCTGTATCAGTGTTATACGAATGAAGGCAAAAACGAAGCCTTTCTCGTCCTTTCGGGACTGTTGGGGATAAAATCGGTTTCACGTTAAATCCTTTTTCCTGAAGTTTTTGAGCCACCTGTTTTACCTGTTGGTTCCCAGGAACCAGGCAGCAATGGATTGCCGAATTACTAGGTATAAAAACCGCTTGTAGTTGAAAGTTTAAAAGTTCGCCTTTGAATTTTTGAATAGTTGCATGAAGATGTTCTTTTTTCCCATGCCCTTCTCCCGCACCCATAAAATCGTAGGCAGCCAAAATCGTGGACACCGAATGCGGCGGAAGGCCAGTCGTATAGACCAAACTTCTTGCGAAATTGACCAGGTATTCCTTTAAACCGTTGCTTCCTAAAATTGCGGCGCCATGGCAACCAAAAGCTTTTCCGAAGGTGATGATTCTTGCAAATACTTTTTCGGCAAGGCCCAGTTCTTGAAGTAAACCTGCGCCGTTCGTTCCAAAAACACCAACGGCATGCGCCTCATCGACCACTAAGTGACATCCGTTTTCGCTTGAAAAATCAACCAGGGCCTGTAGATCGGGCGTATCCCCGTCCATTGAAAAGACCGACTCTGTAACAATGTAAATTACGGTGTCTTCAATAAGCTTGGAACGTATTCGATCAAACGTATCTTGCAGGTCCTCAATGTTATTGTGAGCAAACTTAAAATTGTTGGCATTGCTCATTTGAATACCATCGCGAATGCTCGCATGTATCAATTCGTCATACAATATCACATCTCCTCTTTGGGGTACCGAGGCAAAAAAACCCAAATTGGCATCATAGCCAGAATTGAATACCAAAGCGGCTTCGCTCCCATGTACCTGAACTAAGGTACGTTCTAATTGTTCGTAGAATTCATGGTTTCCTGAAATCAACCTAGAACCTGTGGCCCCATTGCGGGGTGCTGTCGAACTGGTCAAATACCGAAAAGTAGTATCGGAAATTGTTTTTTCCCTGGCAAATCCTAAATAATCGTTTGATGAGAAGTCTACAAGCTGCCCAACTGATGGTAGAATGCGCAAGGCATCGTCTTGATGGCGTTTCTCGATTTTGGCTGTTAGTTTTTTAGGGAAATGGGCCATAGCTCAAATGTAGCACCTTTCTTATAAAAGAAAAACCCTTTGCCTTTGATAAAACAGCTACTCTACCACTGTAAATTCAGTATTTAGAGGGCTATCATTTGAAAAGCTATGCTCAATGGCTAACTGCACCTCGTCATTGAAATAATTAGTACCGAATGTCAGAAAATCTAGATTTAGTTGAAAATCTCCCGTTTCTACCAAAACAATCCCTACTCGAGATTCATAAAAATCTTGGGTATCGTTCAGCTCAACTACCATATCACCACTCAAAAACGAACCCCAGGAATTGGAATTATCAAAACGCGATCCTAGAATCAGCTCTGGATCGATAACAACCGATTCATACCTATTCGAAAAGTCTGAATATTTACTTAGTCCAAAAGAGTATAAAAATTGTTTTTCATCGGTGGTTTCATAGACATCCAAGAGACTCGAAAAGCCCTCTTCCTTTAGATATCTACTAAAGCGAACCTCAAAAAAAATGGTGTCCCCAACGCTATAAGTCTCTTTATTATCCAACGTAATCGCATCTTGTATCTGTAAGCGAACAGTGCGCTCAAAAGAGTCATCTCTTGAATAACACCCAACCATTAAAATACCTGTAAATAAACTTATTAGTACTGCCTTCATCTTCTTATTTTTTTTCTTTTTAAAACCGATACCCTATTTTGATTCCTGTTCTGACCAAGACTGCATTTAAGACAACAAAATTAAGGTCAAAATTGGTTCGCAACCCAAACTGCGCCTCTAAGGCCAATTTATCATCCAGCAATAGAAAACGATACCCATAACCTAATCCAAAGCCACCTCTGGTATACGACTCCACCCCAATATCATAAACACCATTCCCGGCATCATTCAGGAAACGAACCAGCCTACCATCTTCATCAACTCGACTAAAAGATGCAAATATTTCCAACAAATGACTCTTGTTTTGATTGCCATTGAAATAAATTCGGGCAAAAGGCATTATCTCGGTTTTGGTTCGTAACGTGCCGCCTCCGTACGAATCGTCTATGGTAAGATCTTCGAAATCCTCACCATACACCGCAGCACCGACGCCCACCGCAAATTTTTTCCCCAAGCTGCGCTCGTAGCTAAAATCAACACTTCCAAAAATGGGAAGCAGCAAGTTTGTACTGATTTGGTTTTTATAGGATTTAGAGGGTTCCTCTTGCGCCTTTAAGGCGAAGCAGGCAAGTAAAAAGCAGGCTAAAAAAACTAAAGAACGTCGCATTATTATGAGTGGTTTGGTATTATTTTAGTATTTCATCCCTCTATAGAAAAACTATTGAGGAAATTTGGAATCATAACAACTAACAATGCTTCGACCCTACCCGAGACACCAAAAGAAAATCGAAAAATCATTTTAGGTATCTTTGAATAAGACTTTTTCTATGATTACTTACGAACGCGTTTCCAAGGCTGAAGAACTAGCACAAATACTTGTGCTTCAAAAGAAAAATATGGCAGTAGGACTCTCTAAAGAGGAAATTTTAAAGGAGGGTTTCATAACCGTTGACCACACCTATACTATCTTAAAAAAAATGAATGATGCCTGTCCGCATATTATCGCAAAAGATGGGGGTTCGGTGGTAGGTTATGCACTGGTAATGCTGCGGTCTTTTCGCAACGACATCGCAGTTTTAAAGCCAATGTTCGCAGCAGCCGACTCGCTTTTACCAGGCAGAAACTATCTAGCAATGGGCCAAATATGCATTGATAAGAACTATCGAAAAATGGGCTTGTTCAAGGGCATGTACCAGTATTATAGAAAGGCATTGGAGGCAGATTTCGAATGTCTTTTTACCGAAGTGGCCACCGCCAATGCACGCTCTATCGGAGCGCATAAAAGTGTCGGTTTCGAAACTTTAAAAACACAGGTAACCGATGGTACTTCTTGGGAATTGATGAATTGGGATTGGCGACAAACTGTATAGTCGGTACTTTGCGGAAGACGTATTTCAGATTGGTAATTTTCAGTTGTTTTTTCACGCATTTTTGGGCAATTCAATTTTTAATCTTAGAAGCCTAGAATTAGTACTTTAGCAATTCAATCATAATCGCTATGAAAGCTTCCTTTTTTAAATTTGCCTTGTTTGTTTCGACAATTTGTTTTGCCCAAACCAATTGCTACGAAATATCATTTGAAAATGCCGTACATCATGAGGCAAACATAAAGGTGGCTTTCCCTCAAATTGCAACGGATACTTTAACGGTTCGCATGAGCCGCACTTCACCCGGGCGCTACGCGCTTCATGAATTCGCTAAAAACGTGTACGATTTTAAGGCGATTGATGGCAAAGGAAATCCCCTTAAAATTATACGTCCCGACCCATATCAATGGGCTATTACCGGGCACGATGGGGAAATACATATCAGCTACACCCTATTCGCCAATCGCGGGGACGGCACCTACTCCCAAATAGATGAGACCCATGCCCATTTGAATATTCCTGCAACATTTATGTATGCTCCCCAATATGCAAACAGGGCAATTGAAGTAAATTTTAAAGTACGTAAAGACCTCAATTGGAAAGTAGCCACACAACTGCCTTTGGTTACGGGTACCACATACTCGGCGCCAGACCTCCATTATTTCATGGATTCTCCCATCGAAATCAGTAATTTTCATTTAAAGGAATTCGAAATTACTTCCAAAAACAAACAACAAACAATTCAACTTGCTTTACACCATAACGGTTCTCATGACGAAACGGATGCCTATTTCGAAAAGGTCAAAAAAGTAGTTTTGGCTGAAAAAGAAGTCTATGGCGAACTCCCCGACTTTGATTATGATACATATATTTTCTTGGCCTGTTATATCCCCAATGCCTCAGGAGATGGAATGGAACATCGGAATTCAACCATCTTGACTAGTACCAGTAGTTTAACGGAAGGCGGTATGGAGGAGAATATTGGCACTGTTTCCCATGAGTTTTTTCATGCGTGGAATGTAGAACGTATTCGTCCTAAATCACTTGAACCTTTTGACTTTGAAGAAACCAATATGAGTGGAGAATTATGGTTTGCAGAAGGTTTTACCAGTTACTATACCAATCTCATTCTATGTCGTGCGGGCCTTATCTCTGCTGATGAATATGTTGAGGGGCTTGCAGAAGCTTTTAATTATGTATGGAATTCCCCTGGAAGAGAATTCTTTAATCCTATTGAAATGAGTTACCAAGCGCCTTTTGTAGATGCCGCCACATCGGTAGACCCTGTAAATCGCGAAAACACCTTTATTTCTTACTATTCATATGGAAGTATGCTCGGGTTGGCCTTAGATCTCTCACTAAGACAACGTAACTTAAATTTGGATGATTATATGCAACTAGTGTGGCAAAGTTATGGTAAAACCGAAAAATCTTATACCGTCAAAGATTTAAAAGAAATGCTAATCGTTTATGCAGGGGAAGCTTTTAGTGACAATTTCTTCAACGCCTATATTTACCAAAGTGAAATGCCGGATTATACTTCATTGTTGGATTCGGTCGGTGTTGTGCTAGATCAAAACCCAAACCTACCCTATTTTGGAGTCGATGCTATTATAACCACTGATTTAAAGGGAGTTGTTCAAGGTAATCCAGTCATGGGCAGTCCCGCATATAAGGCAGGTTTAGAACAAGGAGATATAATTATAGCTATTAATGAAATGCCTTTTCCAAGCGGAAAGAGATTTACTGAATATATCGAAACCCTTAAAGTAGGAAATCGTTTAAAGATAGACTTTGAGCGGTTTGGATCGAAAAAATCAACTACTGTATCTCTTGAAGCCAGTTCTTCGTATACCTTATTTCTGATGGAAAAAACTACAGAGAAACCTTCAGCAGGTATTTTGAAAAATAGAAATGCTTGGTTGCAAAAAGATCAGTAATAATCCGTTCGAAGCGGGCTCAGATAAGAACGTATTATACAAGGGAAGCAAAAGCATATGTCAGGTAGAATAAACAGCAAAAATTCTTGGGCATCTAAAACAGCTAAAGTAGCAAACACATCAGCTAAGCCATTTATGATTGTTAGGAACCCTCGCATCGAGTAAGCCGACATTCAAAGGAGTTAGACACCGAGGTACCCATAGCAAAGGCCGGTTCCTGTTGCGTATGTTCATAAATGTTGAAGTGCTTGTTTTTTTGGTACCACAGATTTACTTCAAAAATAATATCTCCGTTGGTCTTTAATTGGCGAAATACCGATACATACTCGATTTTGGGAAGGTCGAGCCATCGGCCAAACTTTATACGGCCCAAGCAATATTGCTCTTTGTATTTTTTTTATCCAAATCGAAAAGTACATCCTTTACTATGGAAAAGGCCAAGGCAGTAGGTAATAACAGTAGGGCGATTTTCAGGGGGTCAAAATTAGTTCGCAGTTGCTGTGCATTGGAGGTAATTTCAAAATCTCTAAAAAAAAGAAAAACGACCACTGCGGTATAAAGTGTAGCAGCAAATATTAACTGCCATAAGGGGCGATCGCCTTCGGATATGAGTATTTTACCTTTACCATTACACTACAACATAAAAAAGCCCCAACAACAGATGAAGGGGCATTTGATTATATGAATTAGCTGCTTTAATCGGCGAGGACAATCACTTTGTTATCCTTCATTTCGATTGTTCCGCTTAGGATACTAAGAATCGTTCTGCCATTGGCATCCTTGGTGAATTTTGAAGCGTATGCTTCCTCAATGTTCAAGTCGCCGTCTACCTTTACATCACCTGCTTGCAATAAAGAAACGATCGGGGCGTGATTCGTCAACATTTGAAACTCACCGTTTATTCCAGGGACAGTTACAGAAGTAACTTCTCCCGCAAATAAAGTGGCCTCTGGTGATACAATTTCTAAGTACATCTCTTTTCAGTTATGAGTTATAAGTTAGGAGTTTTTCAACTCGTAACTTTTACGCTTCTGCAAGCATTTTTTCTCCTGCCTCAATAGCTTCTTCGATGGTTCCTTTCAGGTTAAAGGCCGATTCGGGAAGGTTGTCTAATTCACCATCCATGATCATATTAAAGCCTTTGATTGTCTCCTTAATATCTACCAATACTCCTGGTATTCCTGTAAACTGCTCTGCCACGTGAAATGGTTGTGACAAGAAACGTTGTACACGTCTTGCTCTACCTACTGCCAACTTATCTTCTTCAGATAATTCCTCCATACCAAGAATGGCAATAATATCCTGTAATTCTTTATAACGTTGCAACAACTCTTTTACTTTTTGTGCGCAATCGTAGTGCTCTTTTCCTAAAATATCGGCGGTCAAAATCCGTGAAGTAGAATCCAAAGGATCCACAGCGGGATAAATACCAAGCTCGGCAATCTTTCTAGAAAGTACCGTGGTCGCATCTAAGTGGGCAAAGGTAGTTGCCGGTGCGGGATCCGTTAAATCATCCGCAGGCACATATACTGCCTGAACAGAAGTAATAGAACCTCTTTTTGTAGAAGTAATTCGTTCTTGCATTGCACCCATTTCAGTAGCCAAGGTAGGCTGGTATCCTACCGCAGAGGGCATACGACCCAACAGTGCCGACACCTCAGAACCTGCTTGGGTAAATCTAAAAATGTTATCTACAAAGAAAAGTACATCTTTACCTTGGCCTTCTCCCGCACCGTCGCGGAAGTACTCCGCAATGGTCAATCCTGAAAGTGCCACACGTGCACGTGCTCCTGGAGGTTCGTTCATTTGTCCAAAAACGAAGGTCGCTTTCGAATCTTTCATCGCTTTTTTATCAACCTTCGAAAGGTCCCAGCCCCCATCTTCCATTGAATGTAAGAAGTCATCTCCGTATTTGATGATGCCAGATTCCAACATCTCTCGAAGTAAATCGTTTCCTTCACGCGTACGTTCTCCAACACCTGCAAAAACGGAAAGACCACCGTGTCCTTTTGCAATATTGTTGATCAATTCCTGAATCAATACGGTTTTACCGACACCGGCACCCCCGAACAATCCAATTTTACCACCCTTTGCGTATGGCTCAATCAAATCGATTACTTTGATCCCTGTAAACAATACTTCGGTAGAGGTTGATAAATCCTCGAACCTAGGCGCTTCCCTGTGAATGGGAAGACCATCTTTCCCTGCCTTTGGCAAATCTCCAAGACCATCTATGGCATCACCGATAACGTTGAACAAGCGTCCGTATACATCATCACCGATGGGCATCTGAATTGCCGCACCTGTCGCAAGCACTTCAGTTCCCCTGCTGAGTCCGTCGGTAGAGTCCATTGAAATGGTTCGTACCGTATTCTCGCCAACATGCGATTGTACTTCCAATACCAATTTAGCACCATCGGCCTTGTCTATTTCCAAGGAATCGTAAATTCTTGGAAGCTCTGAACCAGATTGAAATTCAACATCGACCACTGGGCCTATAATTTGGGAAACCTTACCTGTAACTTTTGACATTACCTATGAGTTTATATATTATGTTTACATCTGCTGAAAAAAAGCATCAAATCGGCTTTGTTTTTCAGGCTGCAAAGATAGGATATTACATTTTAAATGAAAATGCTTTTCAAGGCTTTTTTAAAGAACCTTTATCACAATTACCTTCCACATTATTATAAACGAAAAAGAGCGGCCTTTGAAGCCGCTCTTTTTTTAATCAATTCGTTTTTGATTACGGGTTTATCGTCCAGGATGCATAGTAAATTGCACCTACCAAACCAGTACCAACAGCAGTAAAATATTCTTCGTTCAAGATATTGGAACCTCCCACCTTGAAGACTGACTTGATGCTTGGAACCGCATAGTTAATTTGAGCATCCAAAACACTAAAAGAAGGAACAGGGCCATCTGCAAAAGTATTTTGCCAGAAGTAATCGTCACTCCATCTATAGTTTACGTTAAATCCGAAGTTTTCAAATAAGGCAGTATTTCCAAAAGAAGCTTTTACCTTGTGTTTTGGTGTATTGAAGCTTGTTCTAAAGTCAGGGAATGCCTCTTGATTGAAATCTAATTCAGAGAAGGTATAGTTTACACCAATATCAAAGTTACCCAAAATCTTGGCATCTACCCCGGCGGTTACTCCATATGAATTAATAGGCACCTCTGAGTTCGTATATGTCTGATACGCCTGGGAATCTCCGTTTTGCAATGCCAATAATGACAAACCACCATCTCCTGCAGTACCGTATAATGGTACAAGTACTGTGGTATTTGAAATAAAGTTTTCATAGTCATTATAATAACCGCTGATATCGATTGCTATTTTACCAAGTTGAGCACGGTAGCCAGCTTCGAAAGCCGTAATCTCCTCAGGTTGTACCAAAGCTGTATTTACGGCAGTAGGTGCGCCGGTTAAAACTGAATTCAAAGAATACGCATTTTCATAGGCCGAACGTCCTGTAATCGTAACAGATTGTTGCCCTATGACAGCCTGCCCACTTGGAGAAAGCCCCAAAGTTCGTACATCTCGGTCTAGATTATCGGGAGCCGAACCTACCAAGATAGCTCTACCAGCATTCAAACCAATAAAGAGGTCTTGCGTAGTGGGGTTTCTAAAACCTTTCTGAGCAGAAACCCGAAGATTGTGATTTCTATTTTCTCCGAGGGTATAAACAAGTGAACCTCTTGGTGAAAAGAACCCATCAAAAAATTCATTTTTATCATATCGTACAGATGCGGTGTACTTTAACCGTTCATCAAGCAACTTCCCTTGCAGTTGTGTATAGGCACCATACTCGTCATATTTTATTGGCCCGTCGGTATCTGTAAAAATAGTTCCAGCAGAATTCAGCTCATACTGCCTGTAAGAACCGCCTACTTGAAAGTCTACCTTATCCCCTAAGAGGTGACTAAAGTTATAGTTGGCATCTGCATGGCGCAATTTTGTATTATCGATAAATTTGGCCCCTGTGCTAAGATCACCATCTGCGATAACATTGTTGAAAGCGTTTTCAAATTCAGGTGTACCGGGCACAAACCTTCCGGTATCGGCAGCGGCTCGTGCAGCGGTATGTGCGGTAGCATCATCCAATAACACGCCGGTACCTACACCAAGCTTTGCTCCAATAAACGTTGTAGCATAGTCGGTAAACCACTGGGTATCCGATTTCCATCTTCTGTTTGTGTTTATAGCCGCAAAACGAGTATCATACGAATCACCCGAATTCTCGGTTGTGATATATCCTCTTACAAAGAAATTCTTGTTCCTAATTTCTAACTTATGCTGTTGCATAATGAAATTCTTGATAGAGTATCGGTTAGCACCTTGGTAAATGGTATTACCACGACCTACCCGACCGTTGTAGATAATTTCAAAATCATTTGCAAAGGGGCGATAGTAGACAGAACCATCGAACTTTACACTTTGCGCATTGTAATTGGCCAAATCTAGTTCATCATAGCCTGTTCTGCTCACCAAAGCAGATCCTACAGTACCTGTGGGCAAACCGCCTGCAGCATCGAAATTCAAAACAGTACTTACTTCATCTCCATAAATGTTCAACCCATCATAAGAAGGGTCGGCTCTCGTAAAGCCAGGATTCGCCAAGTCGACATCATTCACCGCATGCCAATCTTCTCCTTGCATATAAGAGAAGTTCGCTTTTAGTGCGAATTTGTCGCTGAAAGCATGTGCCGCACGAATTCCAAAATCGTAGTAGGTGTTATCTCCCGCAGCAGTCTGCGAGGTAATCCCTGTTTTAAAATAGGTGCTGATTCCTTGATAATCGAACGGGTTCTTACTGGTCATAAAAAGAATACCATTAAAGGCACCTGCCCCATAAAGAGCAGAAGAAGCTCCAGGTAGTATTTCTACACTGTTCACTTCCAACTCTGACATCCCCACCAAGTTACCAAGAACAAAGTTCAAACCCGGCGCAGAGTTATCCATTCCATCTACCAACTGCATGAATCGCGTGTTGGCGAAAGTGGCAAAACCACGTGTATTGATCGATTGAAAGGTAAGACTGTTGGTATTAATGTCGACTCCCTTTAAATTCTGCAGCCCTCCGTAAAATGATTCGGCGGTAGTAGACTTAATCTCCTTTAGGCCAAAACGTTCCACAGAAACGGGGGATTCGAAGATACGTTCGGGGGTTCGCGAAGCCGAGATAACCACCTCGTCCAAGAACGTCTGGGATTCGTTGATCGAAATTGAAAGGTTCTGGTTGTTTTCAGTAACCTCAGCAGTCCCGCTACTATAACCAAGACTGGTAATTTTTAATTGAAAGGGGGGTACTTCAGAAGTTTCCAGGGTAAAATTACCATCGAAATCGGTAACTGTTCCAATTGCCTTGCCAGAGATAACCACATTGGCTCCAGGTACCGGCTCATTGTTCTGATCCATCACTTTTCCAGTAACTACGGTTTGCGAAAAACCAAAAGTTCCCAATAGAAGAAGTGAAAAAAAGAGAAATTTTCTCATTCTTTTGAATATTAAGTTAGTTATTAAGTTACCGGCAAGATACCGATTTTTTCAAATCGATAATCATAAAATGAAAGAAATTATGCGTGCATAGTAAATTATTCGCAAAAAGAGTAAAGCGAAAATGCGGTATCCTTAAAATAAAAAAGGAGCTGTAAGTTAATTTACACCTCCTTTGTTTTCTGTTCTTACAAATCTATTCTACCGTCACCGATTTGGCCAAATTACGTGGCTGATCTACATTACAACCGCGCATTACAGCTATATGGTATGATAGCAACTGCAATGGGATCGTAGTCAACAAGGGAGTCAAACTTTCCATTGTCTCCGGAACTTCTACCACATGATCTGCAAGATTTCGCACCTGTTCGTCTCCTTCGGTCACAATTGCAATGATCTGCCCTTTTCTAGATTTTATTTCCTGTATATTGCTCACCACCTTTTCATAATGCCCTTTATTGGTAGCAATTACAATTACGGGCATTTGTTCGTCTATTAGTGCAATAGGGCCATGTTTCATTTCAGCAGCAGGATATCCTTCTGCATGTATGTAGCTGATTTCTTTTAATTTCAGGGCACCCTCCAAGGCTACAGGAAAGTTATAACCGCGTCCCAGGTATAAACAATTGGTTGAGTCTTTATAGACATCGGCAATGACCTTTATTAGCTCATCAGATTCCAAAGCTCTTTCAACTTTAGCCGGAATCGTTTCTAACTCGGTAAGGAATTCATGAAATTTAGAGGATGAAAACTCCCCTTTTTCCTTCGCTAATTTCAAGGCAATAAGTGTCAACACGGTAATCTGCGTCGTAAAGGCCTTCGTTGAGGCCACTCCTATCTCTGGTCCGGCATGGGTGTACGCCCCTGCATCGGTTTCTCGTGCAATAGAAGAACCTACAACGTTGCAGACTCCAAATACAAAAGCACCTCTCTGCTTGGCCAGTTTAATGGCAGCCAAGGTATCGGCTGTTTCTCCCGATTGGGAAATGGCTATCAATACATCCTTATCCGTTATGACAGGGTTTCTGTATCTAAACTCGGAAGCGTACTCTACCTCAACGGGAATGCGTGCCAAATCTTCAAATATATACTCGGCCACCAAGCCTGCATGCCATGAGGTACCACAGGCAACAATGATGATGCGATTTGCATTCAAGAACTTCTCTAAATGATCATCTATACCCGCCATTCGAACAATTCCCTGATCGGCCAGCAATCTTCCCCTATAGGTATCTAAAATCGCCCTTGGTTGTTCATAGATTTCTTTTAACATAAAATGGTCGTAGCCCCCTTTCTCGATTTCTTCAAGGTTTAATTGAAGCTCAAGTATATTGGGATAGGCGATGGCATCGTCCTTGATTTTTCTCAATTTTATTTCCTTTCCCAACCGAATAATGGCCATTTCCTCATCTTCCAAATACACCGCATTGTTGGTGAATTCAATAAACGGGGAAGCATCGGAAGCAATAAAAAATTCTTTATCACCTATTCCTATCGCCAGCGGACTGCCCAATTTGGCAACTACGATCTCATCGGGTTTTTTACGATCAAAAACCGCAATCGCGTAGGCACCGACTACTTGGTTCAAGGCAATCTGTACGGCTTTCCCAAGTTTTACGTCTTCAGTCTTCTGTACTTCTTCTATCAGATTTACCAGTACCTCGGTATCGGTATCAGAACTAAAGGTATACCCTCTCTTTCCAAGTTCCTTTTTGATCGACTCATAGTTTTCAATAATTCCGTTGTGTATGATGACCAAATCCCCGGAATTTGAGTAATGCGGATGTGAATTTACATCATTGGGAACCCCATGGGTGGCCCAGCGTGTATGTCCTATTCCTAAAGTACCTTTCAATGAGATATCGGTCTTGGCCTTTTTACTTAGGTCTTCTACCTTTCCTTTGGTTTTTGCCAGATTGATGCTATTGCCATCAAAGAGGGCGACCCCTGCACTATCATATCCTCTATATTCTAAGCGTTGCAACCCTTTGATCAATATCGGATAAGCATCACGGTATCCTATATAGCCGACTATTCCGCACATATTTCTTTAATTTTGTTGATGGATAAATTGTTTACGCCGCAAATGTACGGGAAACGCACAAAATTCGGACTTAATGAAGCTAGAACGTATAATTTCTTTAACTGGTATACCTAAAAGTTATAAAAGAGCATTTGGCTTCGAATAAGCAAACTCTTTAAACTTAAATATCACAAAGAGCCTTAATTCGCTTCTGTGTAGAAAATTTCAAGTTGTAATTTATTGGCCTTATTGGCTTCAGAAACATCACTACCAAAAAGAACTGTTCCTAAGGGGCTAAGGGAGGTCACGATCGGAAGGTTTTCTTCCCCATCATCATTATCGTTTACCATGGCGCTAAGTGCCGCTGTACGAGAAATATCAGAGGTAATCGTGAGCCCAAGAACCACGTTATCTTCATCTCTTAATACCAGATTATTAATATGATCTGTAATCTTTACCGTGTATTTTACCCCTCGTCCGTTTTCTTTCACTATGATCCCATCATAGTTTAGGAAACTCCCAAAAAGGTCTTGGGTAACAGTGTTCTCAGTTGCAAAATTAATTAGTGGCTCAAGTGTTTCCGTATCGTACAAATACAGTCTTGCAGGCTCTCTAAAAGATTCTCCGCTGGGTGCCGTGCCGCTACCTAAAGCATCTTGATCAACGTAAAAAACCAAATTGGCTTCATTAATAATCCAATTGTTCGCCTTGATTTGTGCAATTGCTTCTGCAGTTTCATCACCATCGGCATCGAAGAGTCTTATTTCCGCATAAGATCCAGACCCTCCTTTTAAATAAATTCTTGAAGCGTTCAATTCATTTTCAAACTGTTCTAGAACTTCAGGTGTATATGCATCGTTGACCAAGGTATTTACAGCGTTTCCATTCACCGCTTGCCCCTGTATCTGTAATAGGTTCAAGATATAACTACTTTCCTCTATAGACGGCACATCATCGGAAGTATCATCGGGTGTATTATTATTGTCAATTTTTTTGTATTCATAATTAATCGTAATATTCGCCTGGGCAATGTCTAGCAAAAACATTAATTCATCTTCTCCATCCGCTGGAGTAAGGCTTATATTAATGCCTCTAAGAAATTCTGAAAAATTGGTTTGGCTCAACAACTCGGAAGAACCCTCTTTGTCAATAATGTTTTGTTGAAAAAATAATGTGTCGAGTGGGATTCGAATTCCAGGTGCCAAACGCTGATCCAATTCTAGGCTTTCATCAACATCGGTCGTATCGGGATCATCATCCTTAAAGGTTACTATTTCCCTGTCACTAATCGTAATAGGGTTGTCCGGTTTATCATAAAGAACATCTGAAAGAAAAGAACTAAATTCTTGCGTCGAGAAATATTCTTGTTGGTCCTCGAAAGCGGTATTCGGGTCACGGTCTCTCAAGAAAAATTCGGATCGTCGTACGGTAATATTAAAAGCTTGCTCGCGGTTGCCATAGATACTATCCAAATCAACCCTTTTTGGAAACACGTTCCTGGCCGTATCCGTATCCTCGTCATCGGTAATACCATCACCATCTGTATCCTGTAAAAGCGGATCGGTACCTCCCGTATTCTCTTCGTTATTAGGAAGTGAATCACCATCGGAATCGTTTGACGCATTGTTTGGCTCCTCATCAAAGGCATCATCTACCCCATCACTGTCAGCATCACGCTGTGCGGCTGTTTTAGTTAGAAATGGTATATATAAGTACACCTCGGTCACTGTTTCTTCTTCTGGAAGTTTCGTAGCATTATCGGGATCTAACACCTCATCCTCAGGACGAAATGTTCCAAATGCAGGATTTGTTGTCGATAGTCTTAGTTGAGAGGTGATCTGCGCCTCTGTTTTTCCGTAGACCGCGTCGTTGTATACCCCTAAGTGGTATGCAGGAAGCCTATTGGTCTGTACGGCCTCTATTTTTTTATTGAAAGCAAAAACATCGAATGATGCTTTTTTTGTGGTAAAGGGCTCTTGCCCAAGAACTCCTGCCCCCACCGTGGTCAACTCATCTTCACATGAAACAAGCGCTGCTAGCAGCATAAGGCCTGCCAAAGCTGGATACTTTACTTTGTTCAAAAAAATCATTTGGATTACTTTAAAACTTCTGTGTTATAAAAATTTGCATAAGCTTCTTCGAACTCCTGTAAAGAAACATATGGCAACACTGGTTTTTGAAGGTCGGTAATGTGTTGTTTTAAATCTTCTGGAATATCTTCCGCTGCTAAAATAACTGCATCGGAAAAATCTACGGCTACTTTTAACAAATTATTATAGTTGGGCGTAGCCAAGGGAGCGATACTATCTTCAGGAATACCATCAAAAGTAATCTTCTTGATCATATCTTTATCAAGTTCACCCTCAAAAGACTTTTTGTAAACCGATGTCACAATCTTACTTTCCGCGAACAACGGTTCATCTGCGTAGTACTTTTTTAAATATAGAGGCAGCAAAGAAGCCATCCAACCGTGCACATGAATGATATCAGGATTCCAATTCAATTTTTTAACGGTTTCTACTACGCCCTTAGCAAAGAAAATTGCTCTTTGATCATTATCGGGAAACAGGGTACCCTCTTCATCGCTGAAAATCGCTTTGCGCTTAAAATATTCGTCATTATCAATGAAATATACCTGTATACGCTCCTTGGGAATCGATGCGACCTTAATAATCAATGGCATATCCATGTCATTAATGACCAGGTTCATCCCTGAAAGGCGTATTACCTCATGTAATTGATGTCTTCGTTCGTTTATATTGCCATAGCGTGGCATAAAGATTCGAATCTGGCCTCCTTTGCTGTTTACCATTTTAGGGGTTTCATAGGACATTAAGGATACCTCATTCTCGGGTAAATAAGGGACTAATTCTGAAGATACGAATAATATCTTTTTGCCATTCATAAAAGCTGTGTTTCGTTAACGCTGTAAACAGAATTGCAAAACTACAAAAATTATGTAGATTAGCCGTATTTGTAGT
>CALLVX010000021.1 GCA_938010765.1 uncultured Flavobacteriaceae bacterium
CGTACGAAAATCGGCCCTACCTGCACAAGTACAAAAACTATTCGTACCCATAGGACAAGATGGTACCGAACGTGCCAATGCCTATAGCGGGGAATTGAATTATTTTAAACAGGGCGCTTATAACCAAACCAATGGGAAAAGTCCTGAAACAAATATGGTATGGTGCGCAGGTGCGGAAACCTATGGAGGTGACATCGATAAACAGTATGAAAACGGCTGCTATACCGAAGTATGGTTTAGAGAAGCAACAGTGGGCTTGGGTAGACCATCTAACTGAACAGAATTGATATAGTGAAGAACTATATTGTGACAGCACTAAGAACAATAGGAAATAAAAACATTGAAATAGATGAAAACATTTGGAGCGAGTAAAGAATTTATTTTAGATCAAGACCTAGAGTGGGAGACTGTAGGAGAAGGTGTAAAAAGAAAAATCATGGGATATGATGATAATATCATGCTGGTGAAAGTACATTTTTCGGAAGGTGGTATTGGTTACAAACACGAACATTATCATTCGCAGGTAACCTATGTTGAAAGCGGAGAGTTTGAATTTTCAATTGGAGAACAGACCAGGTTGGTCAAAGGAGGGGATACGGTCTATATTCCGCCCCATGTGCTGCATGGCGCCATTTGTACCAAAGAAGGTATTTTAATCGATGTTTTTAGCCCGATTCGGGAAGATTTTATGACTAAATAAAAAAGGATGGATTTAGAAGGAAAAGTGGTCGTAGTAACAGGAGGTACGAGGGATATAGGAAAGGCAATCTCGCTTAAGTTCGCAAAGGAGGGGGCAAAAGTGGTCGTAAATTACCTAAATAATGAGGCGAATGCCGAAGCAACCCTAAATGAAATAGAGGCGGCCGGAGGTGAGGCCATACTTGTGAAGGGAGACCTGACCAAAAAAGCCGATGTGGAGAATTTGGTCATGGAAGCCGTCTCGGCCTTTGGGGATGCCATTCATATTCTGGTCAACAATGCCGGCGGGTTGGTGGCACGTAAAAATATCGCTGAGATGGACGAGTCGTTTTTTAACAAAGTCATTCAATTAAATTTAAACTCCACTTTTTTGGCCTGTCAAGCGGTTTTGCCGCACATGGGGTCTGGCGCTTCCATCGTGAACATTGCTTCCCAAGCGGGAAGAGATGGTGGTGGGGGTGGATCATTGGCCTACGCAACCTCTAAAGGTGCCGTAATGACATTCACTAGAGGACTGGCCAAGGAGGTTGGTCCTAAGGGAATTAGAGTAAACTCCCTCTGCCCAGGTATGATAGCCACTACCTTTCATGATACCTTCACGAAAGATGAGGTGCGTACCAAAGTAGAAGGTATGACACCATTGCGTCGGCAGGGATCTTCAGAAGAAATTGCGAATACCGTAGCTTGCATGGCTTCTTCGGCTACTTCTTTTATCACAGGGGCCAACATTGATATCAATGGCGGACTGGCTTTTTCGTGATTTTAATTGACTTTTTTGAAAAACTATTAATGATCTGATAACCAAATTGCTAGAGCGGCAAAAAATCATATCATAAAATTCGAAATTAATTTTTTTTTAACAATATAATAACATATATTTGGTAAACCAAATTGGTTGACCAGTATGGAAAACCAATTTAAAAGGTGTCAAACGAAACTCAACTAATCTAATCAAACCACCATGAAAACATAAATTATTCCACAAAAAAAGGACGGGTGCACGCCCATCCTTTTAAAAATTGATTACTTCATTTCGAAGGGAAGTAATACTAAAACATGCAGGTATCAAAACGCACATGCCTATTGCAAACATAGGAAAAATCGTTTACTTAAAAGGGTGCCAGTGTGATTTTAGTAAGCATTGTATGAGGACAAGATTCACTCACAAACTCTACATACCCCGCATGGGTATGTACCTATTTGCTAACTTAATAAGGATCACAAATGAAATTAAAAATGAAATTAACTCTTATTGTAATGTTGTTCGTCAACATTGCATTATTTGCTCAGGACGGCTACACCTTGTCCGGAACAACCGCCGACGAATCGGGCATACCCGTTCCTGGGGTAAACGTTGTAATTTTAAATACGACCAAAGGAACCTCTTCCGATTTTGATGGAAACTTCCAAATTACAGTATCCGATGGAGATGTACTTCAATTCACGGCCTTAGGGTATGTGGGGCAGTCAGTCATAGTAAGTGGACAGACCAACCTAAATGTGGTGATGGTGGAAGATGCCGCACAACTCGATGAGGTAGTAGTAGTAGGGTATGGTACTCAGAAAAAATCGACCATTACAGGTTCTATTTCAAAGGTGACCAATGAGACGTTGGATCAAATCGCAGTATCAAGGGTCGATGATGCACTTATTGGTCAAGTATCGGGGGTAAACATTCAGGCGACCAATGCCGAAGCCGGTGGCGCTCCTACCATTACCATTAGAGGTGTTGGGTCTATTACAGCCGACTCCGGACCTGCGTTGGTGGTTGATGGTATCGTGGTAAGCTCTGATTTCCTTGCTAATATAGATATGAACGACGTAGAGTCTTTTGAAGTACTAAAGGATGCTGCATCCGCATCTATATATGGTAGTGAAGGGGCGAATGGTGTGATTTTGATTTCTACGAAAAGCGGAAAAGCAGGAAAAACAAAATTCAGCTATCAAACCTACACAGGGTATAAGGAAGCACACGGAAGCGATGATTATAGAAAGAGTGTCGCCGATTGGGCACAAGTAGAGCAAGCTGCAACGGGAACACTTTCCGGTGAAACTCTTTACGCTCAATTGTTGGTAGCGACTACTAGAATCGATAGAGACTGGCAAGATGTTTTCTTTAATGGGGGAACGGTTACAAGCCATTCATTATCTGCTAGAGGTGGTTCCGAGGATACCAAATTCAGTACCTCTTTGAGATACTTACATGATGAGGGTGTTGTGATTACCGATGATTACAAATTGTATACCGCAAATTTGAAAGTAGATTCCAAAATTGGTGATAAGTTTAAGTTTGGAATTAGGGCTACGCCTTCGTATACGGAACAACGACGCCTACCGACATCTATTCACAACCCAACGCGTCAATCGCCTTGGTTGCCTATTTTTCATACAGACGAAACACTACAGTTTATCGATCGTGACAATTATCCAAATGTTGGTGTGGGCGATTACTTCTTTGAAAACCATTTGGTTAATTTGGATTTGGACAATGATGGTAATACAGAACGGCCTCGTACGTCTGGTGACTCGAACCCCTATCAACAATATGTGGAGAGGGAACACTATGAGTTTAATACCAAGTTGTTTGGTTCCACCTATTTAAGCTACGAGCTTTTAGAGGGGCTAACGGTAAAATCATCCTTAGGGGTGACGCTAGAACAGCGTAAAAGAGATCGCTATGATGGTACAAATTACCATGCGGCCGGTGCGAGCAGATCTAACTATTTTTTAGAGAATAGGTTTCGTACACGTATTATTTCCGACAATACCTTATCCTATAACAAGACGTTTGGTGATCATGACCTTAATTTATTGGGAGGTCTTACCGTACAACAACGAAAAAGCGAAACGAGCCAAGTGAATGCAAGTGGCTTTACCGATGATCGTCTTAAAAATGTACAAGGGGCCAATCCTGAAAATACAACGGTGTTCCAATCCAATACCGAGCTAAAAAAGATAGGTTACTTTGCTAGGATCAATTACGCTTATAAAGATAAATACTTATTCAATGCTTCTTTTAGAAGGGATGGAAGTTCAGTTTTTGGTGTAGACTCCAAGTGGGGTAATTTCCCTGCGGTATCCATAGGTTGGAATGTGGCCAAAGAAAATTTCTTACTGAACAACGAGACCGTAAGTAACTTAAAGTTTAGAGCCAGTTATGGTCTTACCGGAGCTGAGAATTTTAATGTAGGAACAGAAGTGGTGAACACATGGCCTTATTTGGCCTTATTGCAAAATTCCAATGCAATTGTTGATGGCGTTACAGTCTCTGGTGTTTCGCCGCTTAACATTGCAAATGCATTGTTACAATGGGAAGCTTCGGAAGAATCGACCATCGGGCTTGATTACGGATTCCTGAACAACAGAATTACCGGGTCATTGGATTACTACCAAAGAAACAGTGATGAATTGTTATTGAACAATCCTGTTTCTTATCTAACAGGATTTGCCAACGGTATCGTGAATTTGGGAGAAGTGCAAAACAGAGGATGGGAATTTGAGTTACGAACTAAAAATATTGTAAACGAGAATTTCGGTTGGAATACGACCTTAATTGCCTCTACCAACCAAAATGAGCTATTGAGTTTTGGAGATTCTAACAATGCTTTGATAGAAGATACGTACGGTAGAAATTCGCAATGGATCAACCGAATCGGCGAGCCTATATCTTCTTTTTGGGGGTATGTAGTGGATACGGAAGCCTATGATGACACCTCTTTTAGAACTACCTATGTTGATAATCCTTGGAACCGTATCAACGGCCAAGCAGATGATACCATCGTGAAAGATTTGAATGGTGATGGCATCATTACCGAAGAGGACAAGACTATTTTAGGGGATCCTTATCCAGATTTGGTATACAGTTTTACAAATGAATTTAGATTGGGAGATTTTGATTTCTCCTTTATGCTACAGGGAAGTTTAGGAGCTCAGGTAAATAACATCGGAGATCAATATTTCTACAACTGGTTTGGAAACAGAACCAGAAGTGGAGGTGAGTTGCAAGCAGTTGCCGATGGTCTTGTACCGCATCCATCCTTTATTCAGGAGAAAGTGTTGACGAGCGAGGTCATTGCAAGTGCAGATTACTTTTCGTTGCGTAACGTAAACCTAGGATACAACTTTTCAAATGATGTAATAGATAGAATAGGTTTGGATGGTTTACGATTATACGCTACGGCGCAGAACCTGATTTATATCACGGCTGATGACTACCACGGGTTCAACCCAGAACATGTAGATGGTAGCAACCCTAGGGCATATGGTTCGCAAAGAGCGGGTACTCCGATATTTAAAACGGTAACGTTCGGTGTTAATATTGATTTTTAAT
The DNA here is from genome assembly GCA_938010765.1 of uncultured Flavobacteriaceae bacterium. GTDB lineage: Bacteria > Bacteroidota > Bacteroidia > Flavobacteriales > Flavobacteriaceae > Pelagihabitans. The sequence continues at coordinate 5,030 of CALLVX010000021.1, forward strand.
TAAAAAAAATAAATAAATGAAACATATAAAATATTTAATTTTTGCCGTGACAGTATCCATTTTTGTTTCATGTGATACGGATGAGTTCTTAAACCCTTTACCGGACACCGTTGTGGTAGTTGATGCGTTTTTTCAAACTGATGATGATGTATTGGCTGGGGTGTTTGGAGTCTATGACGCCCTTCAAGGGGTGAATGAAAGTACCACCACAAATATTGGTGTTGCCAACAGGGGTGTGCAATTTGAACATCTTTTGACCGAGCATAGAACCGACAATACCAGAAATGCAACGCTTGAAGGATCAAAATCTGATTTTCACAGGTATGTGGTCAACGCGAACAATGTGGAATCCGAAGATTTTTACGCTTCTATGTATGAAGTTATTTTCAGGGCCAACAATGTCTTGAACTTTATAGACATTGCCGACGCCGGGAATCGCGCTAGCTATACTGCTGAGGTTAAGTTTTTAAGGGCCTATGCTTATTTTAAGCTGGTACGCCTGTTTAGTGATGTCCCCTTGGTAACAGAGGTGGTAGGGCCTACTGATAATGAAGCACTTTTTACTAGAATACCGGAAGAACAGATTTATGCGCAAATCGTAGCAGATTTACAAGAGGCTGAGGGTGTTTTGGATAATAGCCACAAGGCTAGAGCCTCAAAAGCAGCGGCCCAGGCGTTATTGGCAAAGGTGTACATGACACAACCGTCTCCTAATTATGCCGGTGCCAAACAATTGTGTGAGTCGATTATCAATAGTATGGAGTTTGAATTGGAACCCAATTTTTCAGATGTTTTTTACAATGAATTGAACGATGAAATTATTTTTGCCATCCAATACGATTCTGGTAACCCGCTAGAAAGTCAAGGGTTTTCCGCTGAGTTTACCTCGGCATTTCGCCAAGGTAGGGAAGATGGTCAGAATATTGTAAATGATAACCTTATTGCTGATTTCGCGGCATTTGGTGGCGATAGAAGCGCGGCCTCCTTTATCACCTTTGGAACTTCGAGTGAAGTGATCAAGTTTTTGCCAGAGGGTTCCGATGTGAGCATCACGCCTCCCTTCTACGGTGACAATGCTCGGAATGCCGGTAATGATTATATCGCCATACGCTATGCAGATGTATTGTTAATGCATGTAGAAGCTGCGATAGGATCGGGCACAAGTACTTCTGAAATAGGCGCTTTGACTTCTTTTCAAAAGATAAGAGATAGGGCGTTTCCCGATACTGCTCCTAACAGCGTTTCAAGTGTATCCAAAACAGAACTTTTAGTTGAAAGACGCGTAGAGCTGGCATTCGAGAACCAACGCTGGTATGATTTACTCCGATTTGGGGTTGCAGAGTCTGTTTTAAGTGCGCATGCCGATGAAATGGGATATGTTTTTTCTGCCAGAGCACTATTGTTGCCAATTCCAGCAAGGGAAATCAATATTAGTGATGGACTGTTAACACAAAATCCAGGGTATTAATACTAACAAAAAAATGATGAGACATACATTAAACATATTTAGTAAAACAAGGCTGTTGCTCCTTTGTTTGGTCACCACTAGCATTATCGTTAGTTGTGTAGGCGATGAAATTTTCCGGGATGAATTGCCAGAATCAAATTCCAAAGTAGATACCGAATTTCCGGAAGCGAACTTCTCGTACGCTTCTTCTTCGGATGATTTTAGGATTATTAATTTCACCAACCTTTCAACGGAGGCTTTAGATTTTGCGTGGGATTTTGGAAATGGAAACACCTCGGATGAAGAAGACCCTTCATTTACATTTACAGGAGAAGGTACCTTTCCGGTTACCTTGACCGCTACCGATGGGAACGGTATTAGCGGAACAACGACTATAGATGTTATGGTGGTTGAGGGTCCTTTTCAACCTATCATTCTAGAACCTGGTTTCGAAGATGATACCTTGCCCGAAGGGGGCGGTGATGGTCGGGACTCATGGCGAAATGACATTGGCGGGGTGATTCAGATTACTGGCAGTCCGGTAACATTTGGTGACCAAGGTGCTAAATTACCACTTCCCGCAGGAGATCGTGTGGGATATCAAGAAATTACTGTGGAGCCCGATACGAATTATGATATGAGTTTTTGGTACACCATGTTGAGTGGTTCTTCTGATCCTTCACTAACGGTAGCTGTGCTAGGGGTAACGGAAAACGGAGGCACGTTTACGACTGCCGAAGAAGCAGCAGATGGTACGATCGCCTCTGTGACGGTAACCGATGATTCAGAACCCGATGTCTATTTGCAACAGAAGCTTTCCTTTAATTCAGGAATCAATAATACCGTGGCTATCTATTTCTTTAACGGTGCCGTTGAAGCTAGATTGGATGATTTTACCATTGAGGTGGGACTTCCTGGGGCAGTACCGCCTTCCGTAGGATTTAGTTCTGCTCAAAGTGAAACCGATTTTCTAGAATATGCATTCACCAATTCATCTACCAATGCCATAAGCTATGAATGGGATTTTGGTGATGGAAATACGTCAACGGATGAATCTCCAACGCACGTATATGCTACTGCCGCCGAATATACGGTTACACTAACGGCAATTGGAGAAACCAATCTATCTACTTCCTTAAGTCAGACCATCGACATACAAGCGCCGGTCACCGCAGCGTTCACCTTCGAGGTTGATCCGAATGACTATAGAACCTACAATTTCACAGATGCCTCTGTTGATGCGGTAATGCTACTGTGGGAGTTTGGAGACGGATTCCAATTTACGGGAATGAATCCTTCGCATACCTATGCAGAAGATGGGATTTATGATGTGACCTTAACTGCCTATAGTGTTACAGGTGCTACCGATGTGACCACCGAACAATTGGTAATATCGGAAGGCTTTGTGGTTCAGGTCCTTAATGGCACTTTTGATGAGTTCACCGTAAACACAGGTGACAATGCAGATGCTTGGGATATGACACCGAACAGCACCGTTGTTGACAATGACGGAAATGAAGTTCCAAGTCCGTATGATCCTCTTTGGGATAACGGAGCTTTGGATAGCTGGCTCGATACCTTTTATGGTGATGGTAGTGAACAAGCAGGCTCTACCAGTGATGGAAATAATGGTACCAGAGGTGCAAAGCTAGACGAAAAAGGCCGTCGTTTGTATCAGGTGGTTACCGTGCAACAAGGAGAGACCTATACGTTCTCGATCGATGCAAGAACTACAGCTGCAGGGATCACTTCCGAGGTATTTATACTAAATACGGAAATCGAGGATGAAACAGGTATCAATGCCTCAACTTCTGACGCCGCCGTTGATGCGTACTTTGCAATTCCGAATATTTTCGCCACTGATGGCGATGCATATGCGACAAGTACCTTCGAATTTACAGCATCTACGAATGAGATTGTTATATATGTGAGAAACGTTGATGTGATAGATAATTCAGCTGAGGCTTTCTTTGATAATATAGAAATAAGTCAGGATTAATTACTATTAACCATTAATTAAGGTGAGAACCACTCAGGCTCATACGATGTGACTGGGTGGTTATATCATCAAATAAGAAAAAAAAGCCGAAATTCTAGTTTTAGGCCAATAATGAAAAGGTAGAATGAGAATCTTTCAAAAACATATCGTAGCATTTTTAATATTGACGTTTGTTTCTGTAAACGGTGCTTGTCAGACCGTAAATACTGCTAAGGTTTCGAAAACCAAAAAAGTTAAAAAAAGAAAGAAAAAGGTAAAACTTCCTGAAATAGATTTGAGTAATTGGAAGGTAACCATCCCGGCCGGTACGGGCAAAGGCGGGGCAGTTAGTGTCGCACCTCCTGAAATAATGGAGTACGCGGATAATCCTGTGCTAAAACCCTTTATGTATAATGATTCAACCACGGGAGCTTTGGTTTTTTATGCCAAACCTACCGATGCGACCACGGCAAATACAAAGTATTCTAGATCAGAATTACGGGAGCAGATAACGCCAGGGAATGATCATGAAAATTGGACATTTGAGGACGGAGGTACCTTGAAGGCCAAAATGGCCATGGGGGAAGTCTCCAAGGGAGCGGATGGGAAATATCACAAGGTTATTATTGCGCAGATTCATGGCCGATTGACAAACGAACAACGTGATTTAATAGGCCAAAAAGATAATAACGCGCCACCCATATTAAAGATTTATTGGCAAAATGGTAAAATAAGAGTAAAGACAAAAGTCTTGAAATATGCAGGGGTAGACGCCGAGGGAATATTACATAAGGAAGCTTGGACAGATGACAAAGGCAGAACCTTTGAGCAAGAGGTAGGTTTTCGGAAATTCACGATCGAAGTGAAGGTTAGTGAAGGTAAGATGGTCGTTTCATTAAATAAAAGTGAATTTTTTGTGTACGACAACCCTAGCATCAAACGATGGGGAATCTTTGAAAACTATTTTAAGATTGGGAATTATTTTCAAACCCGGGATGAAGGAGCTTTTGCTTCTGTGAAAGTATTTACACTGAATGCCGAACATTAGAAATCAAGAATAGAAATGATAAAAAAGGATGCTTTCATTCAATTGGGTAACTACAGTGCTATTTTGCGAAAAATAGTAGGGATACTGGTACTTTTCTTGCTGGTGGCTTCCTGTTCAAGCGATTCCAAACCAGTGGTTGCTGAGGAGGTAGATACGGACAATGACATAAATCCAGATGCTGAAGACCCGATACCGGAGGACCCCGTAGACGATTCCTTTCTACTTTCAGCCATTGATTTAAATAATTGGAAGGTAACATTGCCAGAGGGGAACAACGGGAAACCTATTGAAGTTGAACCACCTGAAATACTGAACTATAGGACAAATAATGTGTTAAGACCTTATATGTACAACGATTCTACTGATGGTGCATTGGTGTTTTACACGGTACCAGGTTCATCAACTCCAAATTCGACCTATTCGAGAACAGAACTACGGGAACAAATGATGCCAGGCAGTAATTCGGAAAATTGGACGTTTCTGGAAGGAGGCAGAATGAAAGGTACACTCGCGGTTTCGAGTATATCAAAGGATAATGAGGACAAATATCACAGAACGATCGTGATGCAAATACATGGAAGGTTGACCAATGCCCAAAGAGATTTAATTGGAGAGGACGATAACAATGCACCGCCAATGCTTAAGATTTATTGGGAGAAGGGCAAGGTACGTGTAAAAACAAAGGTGTTGAAAGACCCCGATGCCACCGACGAGGAAATATTGCATACCGATGCCTGGACCGATGATGAGGGCCATACATTTAATGAGGAAGTAGGAGCCAATACGTTTACGCTCGAGGTAGTGGCCTCTGAAGGTAGATTGCAAGTGACCTTGAACGAGGAAGAGACCGTGGTATACGATGATATAAACCTTGAAAAATGGGGTGTATTTGAAAATTATTTTAAGGCGGGCAATTATTTGCAAACGAAGGATGAAGAGGGGCATGCGCTGGTAAAGTATTATGAGTTGACCGTTAGTCATTGAAAACGTATGAGCGCTGTTTTTGAATTTGTTTGAAAATGGGCGCTATGAAAATAAGTTGTTTGAGTTAGTTTTTGAAGCGCTTTACCGGTTGTTAGAGCCGGTAAAAGTGCTTTGATTGAAAGCAAACACGGCTTGGTTTACGAATTATGCATAAGAAATGGTAGGAGCTTTGCGATCCAGTGTTAAATTTCATAAATTTAACAAACCAATCTGGTTAACCAATTTTTTAAAGTTTTGAAAGATATATGAAATTAGAAGTCCTCACAAAAAATGAAAATCACGAGATTCAGAATCAGATTATATCCAAGATTCGGGATTTAATGAATTATAAAAATCTTGAACCCGGTGATAAGTTGCCTTCGGAAAGGCAGTTGTCGGATAAGTTCGAGGTAAGCAGAACCAATGTGCGGGAAGCAATACAAAAACTTGAATTCTATGGCATACTAAAATCAAAGCCTCAGAGCGGCACATTTGTGGCTGATATTGGTCAAGTGGCGATGAACGGGATGATGGAAGATATCTTGCGGCTTGAAGATCCAGACTTTAAATCGTTGGTTGAAACTAGGATTCTATTGGAACTTAAGACTGTTAGGCTCGCAGCGCAAAGGAGAACCGAGGAAGACTTGGAACAAATGCGGGAAGCTTTGGAGGCTTACAGTAAAAAGGTCGAGAATGGGGAAGATGCGGTGCAAGAAGACTTACTATTTCATCTTGCCATTGCAAAGGCGAGTGGCAATAGTACCATGAATACGTTTATGTTGATCATAACGCCAGAAATTATTACCAAGTTTGAAGAGCACCATGTTTGTGATAAAGGCTTGGCATTTATGGGAATTCAAGAGCATCAGGAGGTGTTCGACGCCATCAAAAATCAAGACCCGCAGCTGGCGAAAGAGAAAATGAAAGTGCACTTTAAGGCACTCTATCAATACTGTTATAACATATGATACATTTGATCGATGAAATTGCACGATTTTATCGGTCCTAAATTCAAATAAGAAAAGAAGGGAAAACAATACTTAGAACTAAACGATCGAATTCCGTTGTAATTCAAGATACAGGTTAATTACTTCCAGAGACTTTTAGGCATTATTTTAAGTATAAAATTGAAAAAGGGCCATTTGCCCTCTTGCTATTCCTTTGTCTTTTTCTGAGAAAAATAAAGGAGATAAACAGAATCATTCCAAAGTGAAAATGATATGAAAATCAAAGGATTAAGATGGTGGGTAATTGCTTTGATTGCCCTAGCCACGGTTATAAATTACATTGATCGCCAGTCTATTGGTGTTTTATGGCCAGATATTGCGGAAGATTTATTTCCAGATAGTACCACCGATGAACGCAAAGAAATTTTTGCGACCATCTCGGTTATTTTCATGTTCTCTTATGCTTTTGGTCA
>CALLVX010000022.1 GCA_938010765.1 uncultured Flavobacteriaceae bacterium
ATAGTGATCTGTGCCTTGACATCTATGACAAACAACACCTTGCAGGTCTCGTTGCTCTTTAAAATGCAATCTACAACTTTGTTCATCTGTAAAATGTACCCCAAAAGAAAATATATCCATATTTAACTATAATATTATCAACTAAATATACGAAATTATATTGAAATTAGGGGTGTTTACGGACATACAATTTGGTCTTTTTTAGACCCCAAGTATCATGCTTCTTTTTTGAATCGTTATGCATTCATGGATTATGAGAAGGTAGATAGCCTCTACGACATGCAACTTGATAGGTCCGAAATGAAGGCTACTTTTGAAGCGTTATACCCTGAAAACTTAAAAGGTACCCTAAATCAGTTGAAAGAAGTTCATGAAGAGATAGATGCATTAATTATTTCAGAAAATGAAGTCGTCACTGTCGAAAAAAGGCGTATTTGGCATCGAGGTACGGAAATAAAAAGAAACGATATCCCTGAAGTGATATCGAGTTTAAGAGCAGAGGAAGAAAAGGTAATAGCGCATTTGAAAACCCATGATATAAAGTGTCGAAAAGCGCATTATGAGGTTGCCGATGTAAATGGCGAGGGTTGGTCGGAGTATCTCAAGAAACTATCGGGCTTGGTTCACTATGCAGAACATTCTATTTCGAATATAAACGATAGTGCACGTAAGTTTCATAATGTTCTCAATGTGGTGCTGGCAGATGGCAGGGTAAGTTCCTCTGAACTCCAAGACGTCCTAGGAGCTTCCGATGATTATTGGTCGGTAGTTCAAAAAGCATTTGCAGATAGTACAACAATAAAACTGAATTCAATTCTACTTGGAAAAATGAAGCTTGAAAGTTACCGCGACGCTTTTGAAAAATTCACTCTTAGCGCACCCAACAAAGAGGTAATCAATGACTGGATACAAGTGATCGATGGGTGGGCGAATTCTGCCCTTCAGAGTTTACAAAAGCTGCGAAACGTAGCCTTGGAGCAATTGCTTGATACCGAAGATGAAATTCGAGCCAATTTTTTAGCTAGAAATCGAAAGCAGAACGTAGCTCCTAATACCATTGAACTTGTAAAAGACTACAAATTATTGCTTCCTGGAACAGAAAGGTCAATTCAGCGCAAACTAAATTTTAGAGATCGCTTTTTTCAAGGGAATGGGATTGCGGCTTCTGCCGCTAAGTTTGGTGTTTCCGGTGCAATTCTCTTAGGCGCCTTGTTTTTGGGAAGCTATAGCCAAAAATCGAACCTGTATCTTTTTAATGGTTTGCAAACCGATGTGAAGGTGGCAATAGATGGTAGTACCTATACGATTGAAGCTAATGACCACGCAGAAGTAAATATTAATTTTGATGCAACGTATCCCATTGTTACTACCACTTTAGAAGGGGAACATATTGAATCATTCAAAACTGATTTCGATGATCCATCCAAAAAATACATTTATAACATAGCAAATGCTGGCGCTTTTGTCCAATATCCAGTGTTTTATGGGTATGAAGGGCGGGCAGATGACCAATATTTTGGAACTATGAAGTGGATTGGCACAGAGGCAGATCACGTATTCGAGGAGGCCCCTGAAACCATTTCTACTTCCTCTAGTAGCAATCGTGAAAGACGAGATGTCATTCAGGGATATAGCAATATTGACCCTTACAACCTTATGGGCATAGTGGAAGATAGTGTTCAAATACGACAGCTTATAAAAGTTCATGTATTATGGGACGACACTGGCAGCTCGCACTTAATGTCTTGGCTGAGTTTATTGGATTCGGGACCGGAGTCGATGAAACTTCTTAGAAAACGATTGGAAAAAAATAATAACGAAATCTATGCCTTGCGAGCTTTACAAGATAATGCTGATTCTGTTCAACGTATTGTTATCTGCAAGGAGCATCGGCAATTGGCGGCTCAAGAACCTGAAAATGCGGACTACCTATATCTTACGATTAGATGTATTGCAGATGAGACCGAAAAGAACAAGGCCTTTATAGAAGGACATAAAAAATTCCCACAGCATCCATGGTTGGCCTTTGCCTCGGCTTATAGTTATTCAGAAATAGGGAAGTGGCGAAAATCATATGCGGCCTTTCAAGCTGCAAGTGCCAATAATGAACCCTTGCGAGCTTCGATTGGGTTGGATGCCGAACGAATTCGTCGTGTGCTCGAAAGTAAGCTTAAGATCGATGTTCCACATGCTGAGAGAGTACAAACTACAGACATTGAGGCCTATAAAGAAATGGAAAGTGGCCAATTGGGAGGTCAGTTGGGCAATAGTAACCATGTATATTATTTGATTGCAGAGGGAAAGTTGGTAAAGGCACTTGAATATTGTAATGCGTATGAAGATATCAAACCCAGGGTATTGCATATGCTAGCTGCATCGGAAGGAGCTGGGCAAGATGTAATCGAGTCGGCCTTGAATTTACAGACAGATGAAGGAATCGATTATGATTCTGTATGGGCCGCTTTGGGAGTTGCTGTCAGAGAAAATGTGGCAACGACCGATTATATAGACACAGTGGCATTGATGGGGTATGATCGAAATAAAGTCAGTGACTTTATTAAACTTGTTAAACAGGGAAACATTTTGGGTGCGGAAGCAGTTCTGATGAACTTAGATTTTCGTTTTAAATCGAGGTATTACATACGGGGTGTTGTGATTTTAGGCGAAAAAGCACCGCAAAATTGGAAGATCTATATGAATTCATTGCTTTTCGCAAATGAACGTCCGTTTGTAAAAACGAAGTGAGTTTCTTTTAATACCCCGGTATAAAATGTTTTAAGTACCGATTGGTAATTTTAGGACTACATTGTTTTGAGATGGTATTTTCGAATTAAAAAGCTACCACCTCCAAATAGCAGAACAATACCAACGAGTAGCTGTAGGTAAAAAGAACCATGAGGTAAACTACCATAATAGTCGGCAAAATAGAGTCCGTTTAGACTGGCGTAGGTCAGCATAAAAAACAACAGTTCGAAGAGCTTTTTCCCTTTGGTTATGATTCCGGCAAAACCAGCGAACACAACAATAAATAGGCCTGCTAATACTAATGTTGACAAGGTAGCGAGGTTTGCAGTAAATGCCATTCGAATTAGTAGGGGAGAAGCTAAAAACAGCACTAATAGGATTCCGGCCGTCAATTGGGAAAACAAGGCTCTACGAATGGGTCGGTATGCGGTAAATGTAAAGTAATGCGCATTGTTATCAATTTCTTTTGTGGTTAAATCCGATAGTCTGCCTACCTGCAGAAACCATAGCATGGGCAGCACAAATTGATGCGCAATTTGTAAGGGTAGTACAGCCAATAAAACCATTCCTACACCATTAAGCAACCACAACCATTTCTTTCCTTTTCGTGCCAAAAGCAACAATTCGGTCTTGATAAGAGGAATAATAGTATAATTTGATACTGTTTTAGGCAATTTTGATAGTACAATATCTTTTAGTTGTTTTTGGGGTTTGACGTTGTTTAGTTGTTTTTTTAGACCCAATTTCTCCTTTGTGTCAAACCGATGGAAGAATGGGGCGATAATGACGACTATTCCTGTACCAAATAGGAGCCAAAGCAAGCGGCTGAGTATAAAGTTTGTTGAAAAATCAATGCCATTAAAATGAAATTTTTGGTTGTTTTCTGCATTTCCTATCACATACCCGATGCTCAGATCTATGTTTTCTTCGGTTTGTAAAATACCTTGAACGGTTTCTTCCATTTCGTGCATTACTATTTTGCTGCCGAATACATCAAAGGCAAATTGCAGTTCATTTTTTGGGGTGGATACCAACAAGGCCGCAAACAAAAAGAAATAAACGATATTCTGAAGAATCGAATACTTCCCCAAAAAGACTTCAAAGACTACCGCCAAAACCGAAACAAAGAATAGTGCGGGAAGGGGTATAAGGGCATACGGTTTTAGAAATTGAATAAAATCAAATGGGTAGCCATCATTATAAACAAAAAATAAAATGATGCTCATTAGCAAAACCGTCAATAAGAGTGTGCCTAAGACTAAAAAGTTGCTTGCCATTTTGGATGCCAAATAGCGAAAATTCGATATGGGAGCGGCGGCTACGACCTGCCCTACCTTCGTTTTAATAGCTGTTTTGATACTATTGTTCACTAAATAAAATCCTACCAAAGATAAAAATACACTGCTCATGATTGCGGTTACATACCCAAACCAAGCGGCATTGTTATAGCCGACATACCCTGCTATCCGAATCGTGGAGTAACTGGCGTTCGGAGCGGGTACAAAGGTGTATGCGATGGCCAAAGCAGCACATAATGTAATTAAAAAGGGGTAACTACGCGTACGTTGTAAATAATCGAATTTTATGATAGCGAAGAACAATTGCATCTTAGTTGGTTTTGGTTAGATATAGATAAGCATCTTCGAGATTTGCTTGTTGCTTAATCGAATTTTCAATAGGGCCGTTCGCAATATACCGCACCTTCAAGGCCCCTTCTTTTCGAGTGGTGCTTACCACAAGATGGTTAGTCTTGAAAATCGATAGCTGTTCTTTGTCCAAGACAGTTTCAAATACGTTGTCCGAAACCAGTCCGGTAATGCCTTCTTGGGGGCCCTTTGTAAGCAAAGAACCGTTTTTCATGACAGCGACTTGATCGGCAATCGTGTCAATATCAGAAACGATATGGGAGGAAAGAACAACGATGCAATCATTGGCCAATTCTGAAATTAAATTCCTAAAACGCACCCGTTCCTCTGGGTCTAAGCCCACTGTTGGCTCATCGAAAATGACCACTTTGGGTTGGTTAAGCAAGGCTTGCGCGATACCGACTCGTTGTTTCATTCCGCCCGAATAACCCCCAATCGGTTTTTTTGCGGTATCGAGTAGATTAAGGCCTTCTAGCAATCCCGAAATTCGATCTCGAAGATTTTTGCCGCCAACACCTTTCATCGCGGCCATATATTCTAAAAACTCATAGGCATTTAAATTCGGGTATACCCCAAAATCTTGCGGTAAAAACCCTAACTGTTGCCGCATATAGTTGGCATCTTTTACAATGTTGTTTTTATTTAAAAGAATGAGTCCATCAGTGGGCTTGCTAACCGTAGCGATCATTTTTAACAAGGTAGACTTACCCGCACCATTGGGCCCGAGCAATCCTAAGATGCCTTTTTCAATGGTAATGGAAAAGTCTCGGAGGCCATAGGTATTGCCCCTGTAACGTTTTGATACGTTTTGAATTTCTAATTTCATGTCTGTTGTTTTATTGGATGATTATTCAGTACCAGTGGTTGGTACATCTTAAAAGGGATGTTCAACTTGCTGCCGTAAATTGGGGAGGATGGTTAGGAAAGAAAAAAAAGAATGATAAACGTCCTTAGCCCCGTGATAAGTACATAAATTCCCTATAATCACGAAAAAGAAGCCGTTCAGATCAAAACAAGTACCTTTTGTCATTTTAGAATGTGGTTTCTCATAACAAAACCTATTTTTGGACAGCCTTTTAATGAAAGTAGTATGTCTCAGTTAGATCGTTGGGTAGATAATAAAATGGTACAGAACCTGTTCATTTGGTTTTTACTTTTTTTAATTCTTTTGACTACGATACAGGCAGAAAACAAGGCCCTTACATCACTTTTTGCCATTGTCTTGCTCGCACCGGCAGTGTATAGCAACAACCTTCTCATATTGCCCTTTTTAAGAAAAAAAAGGGGGCTTTTTCTCGTCTTCTTTCTAGCGAATGTCTTGCTGTTTGCAGTAATTTCAGTTGGTATTATACGATGGATCGAAAACCAGGCTTTCGAATTAAGCATGTATATCAACTTTTTCGGAATCATGGTTTTGGCAATGGTATTTGCCTCGGCAATTAAAATAGCGCGGGATAGTTTTGCTCGTCGGCAACATGAAAAGGAGGCCGAATTAAAATTACTGAAAGCGCAGTTAAATCCACATTTCTTGTTCAATACCTTGAACAATCTGTATGGTCTATCGGTAGTAAAATCGGATAAATTGCCTAATTTAATGCTGAAGTTGTCAGACTTGTTACGCTATAGTCTCTACGATACAAAAGAGACCTATGTACCCTTAGAAAAGGAAATTCAGTACTTGGAAAACTATATGTCTCTCGAAAAAATTCGTTTAGAGGATACCACTGCCATTGAATTGGTGAAGAGCGGGAATTTTTCATCGAAACAAATAGCTCCCATGCTGCTGATCGTTTTTGTTGAAAATGCCTTTAAACATCTAAGTACCTCTGAAGACCTAAAAGGCCATGTGCTTGTTTCCATAGCAGAAGAAGGAGATGAACTATTGTTTAAATGTGTGAATACGTTTAGCAACGATGGGACTATAGCCGATGATCTGAAAGAGGGCGGAAGTGGTATAGGATTGTTAAATGCCACGAAAAGGCTGAATTTGATGTATCCTGAAAAATACCAATTGAAAACAGCAATTGAAAATAACGAGTACAGTATTACACTAAACTTAGTAACGAACAGCTAACCTAAAACGAATGTTTATGAAAAATATAACGCGAATTTTTATGGTATGCCTACTGTGGAGTTCTTGCAAGGCTCAGACTACCGAAACGGTATACCATCCTATTGTTTTAAAAGCGAAAGAAACATCGCTCTATACCAAAAACGTAGCTTGGGAGAAAGTAAATAAAAAATTTATAGAATTAACAGAAGGTAAACAAAGCACAGCGGAGTTGAAACCCGCTTTGCAGTATCTCATCAATAGCTTAGGAGATAAACATGGGGCGTTTCGTTCGACCAAAGATCATTCTATTGTTGTAAGCTATACTGGAGAAATTAATAGTAGGGACCTTAGACATTCAAAATTTGTCAATACCGTAATCAATGATGTTACGGCAAAATTCTCCTACCAGCTTTTAGAAAATAATATTGGTTATTTAAAAGTAGTTGCCATTGGTCAAGGAAATGTAAAAGAACAAGCAGATTTTATTAGAAATGGTTTAAAGGATCTTAAAATACAAGGAGTTGATAAATGGATAGTGGATTTACGCTTTAATGGCGGCGGAAATATGGAGCCTATGGTGTCTGGACTGGCGCCTTTAATTGGGGAAGGTTTTATAGCCGGTTCTATTAATGTTCAGAACGAAATAAGGGATTTTACCATAAAAAATGGACAGTTTTATAATTATGGGAGGCTCGCTTGTGAAATGGATGCCCTGCCAAAAATTGATTTAACCGAAAAAGTTGCAGTTTTATTAAGTAGATATACGATTAGTTCGGGAGAAATGTTGGCAACTGCGTTCAAAGGTCGTGAGAATACTAAATTTATAGGCGAAGCCACCGCTGGTTACACCACCGGAAACGGTTATGATGTTGTGAGCGAGGAACTCGTTATGATCATATCGCAAGATATTTTTATAGATAGAAATAAAATTAAATATGACAAAAATGTCGATGTAGATCAGTACATAGAATTTCAACATACGATAGATATGAAAAAAGACAATCAAGTAAATAGTGCCATAGAATGGCTAAACGAGTAACGAGCAATACTATTTAGATGAACGTACTACAATGTATCATTGCCGACGATGAACCTATTGCACGCCAGATATTGGAGAGCTATATCAGTGAAGTTCCTCATTTGGAACTGGTGGCATCCTGCAAAAATGCTTTTGAGGTACTAGCGGTCTTGCAAGAAAAACAAGTGGCTATTTTGTTCCTAGATATCAACATGCCTAAACTTTCGGGTTTAAGCCTACTAAAAACCATGCAACACAAACCGAAGGTGGTCATAACAACCGCCTATTCGGAATACGCGGTAGAAGGCTTTGAGCTTTCTGTAACCGATTATTTATTAAAACCATTTTCTTTGGAGCGTTTTATACAAGCAGTGTCTAAAGTACAGCAGCAACTTAAACCCTTGCAGGCCACTATTGTTTCTAATGATACCGAAGCGACTTCAACATCGATCTTTGTAAAGAGCGACAAGAAAATTATTAAGTTGGACTTCGATGCGATCGATCACATCGAAGCCTATGGCAATTACATCAAAATTTTTACGGATACAATGATTTTAGTGCCTCAAACCTTATCAGATTTCTTGGAAAAACTTCCGGATAACTTCGTAAGGATCCATAAATCATTTGTAATCAATTTCAATCGGTTAAAACTCATTGATGGCAATCAAATCGTATTGGTAAGTAATGCGAAACTGCCTATTGGTAAATCGTTTCGGAAGGCGGTATTGGATCGTATTTAAGAACTAGCGTAAGTCATCGGCATCAAGGGGTTCATAGTATAAATGAGCAAAAAAGTATATTGAAACACGGGAAATTTGCTTAATGCTCAAGGAAGATGGCAAATGGAAGATACGATATATGAGTACAAATTATATATCGGAGTAGGGTAGTAGCCAGCGGTTGATTAAAACGCTGTGTTTCATCACAACCATGCTCCAAAGCCAAAATGTAGGTTAGGGGACTATTTCAATTTTTCATGGGATTATTAAATGTATCGATGACCACCCGATAGGTTCCATTTGGCTGAAGCCTCCAAACATTTACATACTTAAAAGGCAATTCAAGGATGTTCCCATCTTCGGAAAGAACAGAGGCGAAACCAGTGCTGGTTTCATATTACAACTGCTTTGTCCCTTCGAGTATTTCCCCACGCAACTGCAAGTCGGTCAAACAATTCAGGTGCATTAAAAGTACTGGGCCTGCCAAGAGGCAGATAGGGTAAAATAGCATATAACCATTTAGGTAGGGGCCTGGAAGCTTGCTGGTTAGGTACAAGAAATCTAAGGTTGCAATAGCAAAAACAAATACAAGAACCCCTAAATAAAAATACGCCCGGTGGCTCTTATTGAAAAGTAGTCCCTCGCTTGGTACAAACCCAATAAAAGCACAAATTAAAAGCAAGTTGGATAACAGCTTCATAAAATAAGCGATTCACTAAGTTTCTGTAAAGACTACATTTAAATTTAGGAAAACCATCTTATATGACAAGGTATTGGCAATTTCATTTTTTGTTTTTGTCAACTAAAATCGGAGAAGTATGTGTGGTTAAGGCAATAACTTTATTACCTCTTTTTTGATAGACATCGGTAAACCGTATAAAGGACGTGATGGTATCCTTTGTTTTATGATTCACAGTCACGAATTCTTCTAAGGCCGTAACAATGGCAATATCGCCGTAAAGCTTAATCTGCGTATCGGTAAGATTTAACGCGAGCATCGTGGTTTCCCCGTCGGCTGATTCGAAGCCCTCCAATGCCTGCTCTTTATTTGATGTTGTTCCGTCACTACCACCGGTGTAACTCCATGAATCGTCTAAAATTTGCTTTAATTGTTTTGAATTATTAGTACGCATGGCCTCCAACCAGGAATCCATCAAGTCATATACGTCTTTTTCCGTTATAAGGGTAACGTCAACTTCTGGACAGACCTGCTCGTTACATGCCAGTGTACTCAAAATTAACAGGGATATGAATCCTTTTTTTACTACAACCATAAAGTCTCTAGCTGAGTTCATTTCAATTTCCTAGAAAAAACCTTGCTTACAATCTTCCATTGCCCATCGACCTTTAGCAAATTCATATAATCGGTAACAATTGCATCGGGGTACACCAGTTCTAACCGGGCATTGGCAGTGGTGCCTGTTAGGGTTATTTGGGCGATATAAGTTTCTCTATTTGCCTTTGGCCCCGGTTTCATGGCCTTGTCAAAGAATTCTAAGGCGTTTACTTCATTAAAGCCTTCATCACCGACGAATTTCATTGTCGCCGTTTCGTGAAACGCTTTTTTTAAGGTGCTAAAGTCATTATTGGTACCACCTTCCAGATAGTAATTTAAGGTAGTCGCAATCGCTGCATATTCTTCTTTTCCTGATTGTGCGAAACCGGTAACTGGAATCAGCAGTAAGGCCCAAATAGCTAATGTACGTCTCATTAATCTCATGATTTCAATTTATATAGTTATGTCCATATTGATTTCGCAACGGCTACAAACCGTTGCATTGTTTCTTTCGTGCCAATGGTTACTCGCATCCAAGTACCACGGTCTACTGAACTGGCACCAACAATGATGTTGTTTTTTGCATATATGAGGATGTTCATCGGTATGTATATTGGCTATACCATATTCTATTTTACCCGAAAGAATATTTCCCCTGCCTTACCGTTGATAAGCGAAAAACTCGATATTGATATTATTCAACTCGGAATCTTAAGCAGTGTGTTCTATGTGTTATATGGTATCGGAAAGTTTATAAGCGGACTCTTGGCCGATCGTGCCAATATCCGAACCTTTATGGCGATTGGTCTTTTCGCAGCATCTATAATTCATTTATTCATAGGGTATATGAACAGCCTGTACCTGATTGTCTTTTTTTGGGGCCTTAACGGTGCTTTTCAGTCAATGGGTTTTCCTCCTATTGCCAAAGGCTTGGTGCACTGGTTTTCCCCAAAGGAAAGAGCAACAAAATGGACTATATTATCCTCCTCCCATACAGCAGGTACTTTCGGCGTTGGTTTGTTGGTGGCCGGAATCCTTAATTTATACAAAAAAGGAATAGTAGGGTGGGAGGCCGTTTTCTAGATTCCAGGTATACTAGGGTGTCTTACCGCTTTATTTCTGCTGGTTATATTAAGAGATCGCCCGGTAGGTTTAGGGCTTCCGGAAATTGAAGACTATAAGAACGATAGACCAACCGTGGCATTGACACAAACAGATCTGTCACATTGGGAAATTTTAAAAAAATACATCTTTACCAATAAGTATATTTGGATTCTTAGCCTTGCCAATATGTTCATCTACCTCATTCGGTTTGGTACGTTGGATTGGGCAACCATATTTTTATACGGTGTTAAAGGAATTGATCAGGTAAGCGTGGCAATTTTCTGGACATTAATGCCCCTTGCCGGCATTCCTGGGGGTATTGTAGCGGGCTATCTAGCAGACCGTTTTTGGAACGGTCGGTGTGTGCCGATCAATGTCATTTATTTGACCTTACTGACATTTAGTATCGTAGGTTTTTATTTTTATTCTGGCCCCAATAATATTCTGCTTACAGGAATTTTTCTACTACTGATCGGTTTTTTGATCGATGGTCCGCAAAATTTGATCAGTGGAGTTCAGGCATCTAGGGTAACAGTGAAAGAAGCAATCTCGGGCGCATGCGGAATGACCGGTTTTTTCGGCTACGTTGGGGCTACATTTTCAGGAGTAGGATTGGCCTATATTACCGAAGTATTTGGATGGCAAGGAATGTATGCCGTGTGTACCTTAAGTGCTATTCTTTGTATTATTTTGGTGCTGATGACATGGAAAAAAGAAAAAGGGGCTGCCCAGTGTTGAAAGGAAATCGATGCTAATATCCAAAGGAAGTTTTTTTAGTTAAAACAAGGGGGGCTTGTTAAGAACCATCCCTTTTTAACAGTACTAACCCCTTTCTTTTTCCGTCTATATTACCATCTTTAATTCTAGATAACCTCTTAGAATAAGCAGTTCACTGATTACTACGCATTGTTTACTTAAAACTAAAATTTATAGCAGTACAACCTATTACATTCGTTGAAGTAGGCTGCAATTAAAGGGGGTAAGTACTTAATGAATTACTGTTAAAAATTAAGATGATGAAAAATTATTTTAGAATTGAATGGAGTTTTTTAGTGCTATTTGGGGCAATGTTTATAAGTATATCTACCCTTACCGGATGTAATTCCGATGATGAAACTCCCCTAATCGAAGAGGAAGCAGAGGAAGAAGTAGAGGATGCATCCGAAGATGTAGATGATGCCGATTTTGAAGTAACCGACTGGACAACGGAAACCCATAGCAAAGATGCCGATCCAAATTTTACCAAAATTTTTGATGACAATGCAGTCAAAAGGCTAGACATAGTAATCACAGCAGAAAGGTGGCAAAGCATGTTAGATGATATGACAGCGCTTTACGGGGCTTTTGGAGTGGGTGGAGGTCCCGGTGGGGATTTTGCGGATGAGGATCCTATTTTCGTGCCGGCGGAAGTTTTTTATGAAGAACAAGAATGGTATAGGGTAGGGGTGCGGTTCAAGGGAAATTCATCTCTACAAAGAAGCTGGCAAGATGGAATATTAAAGCTATCTTTCAAGTTGGATTTTGATGAATTTGAAGATACGTATCCACAAATAGACAACCAGCGCTTTTACGGGTTTAAGAAACTAAGCCTTAAAAACAATTTTGACGATAGATCGATGCTTCGAGAAAAAGTGGCCGCTGACGTATTCAGAAATGCAGGCTTGGCCGTTTCACACACCGCTTTTTACACTGTATATGTAGACCACGGCGATGGGCCTCAGTATTTTGGTCTGTATACCTTGGTCGAGGAAGTGGATGATACTGTCATAGAGACACAATTTTCAGATGACGATGGTAATTTATACAAACCAGATGGAGATGCCGCGGCTTTCGCCATTGAAAGCTATGATGAGGGTGAGTATGTAAAGAAGACCAATGAAGATGAGGCCGATTTCTCGGATATTGAAGGTCTGTTAACAATCTTACATGATGATACCAGAACCACCGATGCCTCAGCATGGCGTGCAAACTTGGAAGCTGTTTTTGATACGGAAGTATTTTTAAAGTATTTAGCGGTGAACACGATCATTCAAAATTGGGATACCTATGGCAGAATGACGCATAATTATTTTATGTATAACAATCCCGATACCAATTTACTTACTTGGATTCCCTGGGATAACAACGAAGCCTTACAGCTAGGCAAAAGGGAAGGGGCATTGCCATTGGATTTTTTTGGTCTCGACAACGCTGAATGGCCACTAATAGGATATTTATATCAAGATGCCATTTACAGAGCAAAATATGACGCCTACGTAAAGGAAACCATTGATGGTGCTTTCAACACCAATACGATACAGGCCGCTTACACCAGCTATTCGGCACTTATAGAATCGTATGTCACGTCAGAGGTTGAAGGGTATACGTTTTTAAACGACAGTTCCGATTTTCAAGCTGCGGTGAGCGAACTAAATGCACATGTGATCGCACGAGCGGCGGCGGTTACCAATTATTTAGATTAGAAGTAACCCGTTGTGCATTTTAAACAATGCTGATTTTTATATTGTTGATGTACTGTACTATAGTCAAGTCCGATATCTTGGATAGTATCCTTGTTTTGAACCTTTCGGCATAGTTCCTTCTGATCATGAACTGATTACAGAGTTGTGAGCATAGCGTCTCTATCCTCTTTCTCGATTTCCTGTATAGATAGGGTTGTATCCGGTAATTCTTTTGGTTGCTGCGCATGGGCGTATCGAGTCTTATCTTACAGCTCTTTTACGGGTCCAGCCAGTATTCGGCCGATAGAAATCCTTTGTCGCCGATCCGGGTGTAATCCTTGAGTTGTACCCTTATATCCTTGAGATAGTGCATGTCTTGTACGGATGCCTTACTTATGTCCAAACTTTGAAAGACACTCGGTATCGAACAGGTCGCATGTAGTTTATAGCCGTAATAGTGTGTAGACCGTGAAGCGCAATAACCTTTGCTCGGCGAACTGTAAACGGTATTACGGCATATCTTGCTACGACCGCTCCTTGATAATTTGCATATTTCGAGGTATGCTGTCTAAGATGAGGTGGTCCTGATCCTCATTGAGGAAGCACGAGGGTTTCACCCTTATACACCAAAGATATGGGAAGAGCCTACGATGCTCGCGGTTGTAGATATTGCATTCGTTGTTCGAAGATAGCTCGGGCGGCAGCTTCCTGAATAGGTCGCGATCACTGTATATCCCAAGTTACCCCGTCGCAAGGTTGATCGAGACAACCTGAATGTCCGACAACATCGGCTTGCGCCTCTGATATGGCAAGAGAGTCTCTCAGTATATTTACTTGAGTACTTTCAATATTATCTCGTAATTTGTTTTGAAGTTGTGCCCGTATAATTGATTTGTCGTTATTTCAATTTACTTCCTTCAGGCAGTTTACACAACTTCTTTTATTTTAAGTCATAATGCACAACGGGCGTTATATATAGGTTAGCATGTTCGGAATTACAATTGAACCTTCAACCGCTAAATGTATAATAAATTGAAAATAAGTCGATTAATGTGTTGTATGTTAAAAAAATGGCATCATCTTTGCATTTCAATAAGTATTATAAATTAAATTACATTACAATGAGTAAAGGAACAGTTAAATTTTTCAATGACACTAAAGGATTTGGATTTATTACCGAAGAAGGAGTTGAAAAAGATCACTTTGTACACATTTCAGGATTAGTAGACGAAATTCGCGAAGGCGATGAAGTTGAATTTGATCTTCAAGAAGGCAACAAAGGATTAAATGCAGTAAACGTAAAAGTTATCTAATACATATACTTTCAAGTTTAATAAGAACCCCATCGCACATGTGATGGGGTTTTTTTGTGGTCGCTGTTTATTTTATAAGCATCTTTTTGCGTTCCGCATGGCTAATTGATGCCATTGATCTTTAGGAAGGCAAAAAACCCAGCACGCGCACCAAGCGGTTCAAAATAAAGGTGTAGTTTCGCGGCTTGTAAAAATGGGTCTATGAAACGTATAAGTCAATATAAGAAGCTATTTGGGATCGAAAAAGAGATTGATCTTAAGATGCTCAAAAAACAGTACCGTAATTTGGTGAAAGAATGGCATCCCGATAAGTTTCAAGAAGGTGATGCAAAACGGGAAGAGGCCGAAGTGAATAGCCGTGCTATTATTGATGGGTATCATTTTTTGGTAAGTATTGCCCCAGAAACGACCGCAGCAAATCTAGAAGCCTATACCGAAACAATCACCAATTCAGGAATAGCTGACTATAACCACAAAGGATTGGTATTGGAAATCACTTTTTTAGACGGTACCACCTATGAGTATTTTGGAGTTGCCAAGCCAATATATTCAAAGATGATTAATTCCAATAAATTGAATCGTTTTGCAAAACGTACGATCTATCCGAATTACACATACAGAAAATCAAAACGCGCGCTTCAAGAAGTATAAAGGTTAGTAATTATTGGCTGCTCGCTAAGCTTCTTTTACAGCTTTTTAAAAAGGAAATCGCACGTCAATTTACACGGGGCCCGGACTTCGTGTAGCTATCATTACTTAAATTTATTTTATGTCAAAACAATTTTCTGATTTAGGAATTAACGAATTGGTATTACAAAGTTTAGTTGACTTAAGTATTTCTATTCCCACGGATATTCAAAAGAAAACCATTCCGATACTACTAAAGCAAAAAGAAGATGTCGTTGTTTTGGCAAAAACGGGAACCGGCAAAACCGTGGCATTCGGCTTGCCGTTATTACAACTGATCGATATCGAAAACACAGAAGTACAGGCCGTAATATTGGTTCCTACGCGAGAATTAGGGCAGCAGATCTATACTAACTTAATGTCTTTTGCCTCTCATAGTCCAGCTATTTCTATCGCAACGGTTTGTGGAGGAATCCCCATTAAACCTCAAATAGAACGCTTAAAAAGGCCGACACATATTGTAGTGGCAACTCCAGGGCGCCTGATTGATTTAGTACAGCGAAAGACCGTCAATATTCAAAACTTGAAGTATTTAGTCTTAGATGAAGCCGATGAGATGGTCGGTGCATTAAAAAAAGATATAGATACCATTGTAAAGGAGCTACCAAAGTCAAGAAGAACGCTTTTGTTTACAGCAACTATGCCCGGCGCAATAAGGCAATTGGTGCAG
This sequence comes from uncultured Flavobacteriaceae bacterium, assembly GCA_938010765.1. Lineage (GTDB taxonomy): Bacteria > Bacteroidota > Bacteroidia > Flavobacteriales > Flavobacteriaceae > Pelagihabitans. Next base: position 15,673 of record CALLVX010000022.1, read on the forward strand.
AATTATTTGTCAAAACATGTGGTGCATGTAGAAGCAGATATGGCAAAGGCTGGGCATCAAGGAATCGATCATAAGTACGTGGTAGTGGAACCCATAGAGAAGTTAGAGGTATTGCTTCACTTTCTAAATTCAAAAGAAGGGGAACGCGGTATTATTTTTTGCAAGACCAAGGCCGCCGTTAATAAATTAGCCAAGAAGTTGGCCATTAATAAATTCTCGTCAGGGGCAATACATGGGGGCTTGACTCAAGGAATACGAGACCGGATTATGGGCCAGTTTAGAGAAGGGTTTATTGATATTCTAGTTGCTACCGATTTGGCAGCACGCGGCATTGATGTAAAAGAAACCACATATGTCGTAAATTACCATCTGCCAGATACCTATGAAGCCTATGTTCACAGAAGCGGGAGAACGGCCAGGGCAGGAGCAAAGGGGCTCTCGTTAAGCATCATACAACAAGAAGAAATTAAGGACATTCCCGACTTTGAAAGGGAATTGGGACTTGTTTTTAGGGAGGTCAAAAAGCAAAATGCTGAAAACAGGGAAGAAACTAATTTGGTCTTGTGGGCTAAAAAGATATTTAAGACCAAGCCTAACCGCACCGTTTCTAATGAAACCAAGGAAAAGATCAAAACGATCTTTCATCATTTAACTAAAGAAGAATTGATCGAAAAAGTACTTGCCGATCATTTGACACGGCAGTCTACCGCGAATTTAAAAACAACGGTTTCTCAAAAGAAATAATACCCATGGCCAATAGTATTCGAAAGCAACAGGACATTTTAGAAAAATTGAAAATAACGGCATTGAACCCAATGCAGGAAGAAGCCATTGCTACAATAGAAAAATCGGTGAATACCGTGCTGCTATCACCCACAGGTACTGGCAAGACCTTGGCTTTTCTATTGCCGTTAATTAAAAACCTGGATGCGGAATGCAACGAAGTACAGGCGTTGATTTTAGTACCTTCTCGAGAATTGGCCATACAAATAGAACAGGTAGTTCGCGCAATTGGTTCAGGCTTTAAGGTAAATGCGGTATATGGTGGTAGACCTATTTCTAAAGATAAAATAGAGCTAAAACATACTCCGGCTATTTTAGTGGGAACACCAGGCAGAATTATGGATCACTTTTATGGTGAACGTTTTTCCAAAAATAGCATTAGAACGCTGGTATTAGATGAGTTCGATAAGTCCTTAGAAACTGGTTTTGAGAATGAAATGAGTGAAATCATTCAGCAATTACCACATCTTGGCAAACGTATTTTGACTTCGGCGACCCAAGGCGTTAAAGTCCCTAATTTTGTTGGATTGGAAACCCCTATAGTTCTTAAATATCTAAAGGATAAAACATTATCAAAACTAACAATCAAAACCGTAGTATCTACGGATAAAAACAAGTTACAAACCCTTGTTGATTTGTTGCTTCACATTGGCAATCAACCAGGAATCATTTTTTGCAATTTCAGGGATAGTATTGAACAAGTGAGTGGGTATTTAATAAAAAACCACATAAACTATACTTGTTTTTCTGGCGGTATGGAGCAACGAGAGCGCGAACGTTCGTTAATTAAGTTTAGAAACGGTACCTGTCAAGTACTCATCGCTACAGATTTAGCGGCTAGGGGAATTGACATTCCTGAAATGAAATACATTATTCATTATGAGCTTCCCAGAGCCTTGGAAGAGTTTACGCATAGAAATGGTAGAACCGCAAGGGTCAATGAAAAGGGAACCGCGTATGTATTGCAATGGGAAAAAGAGCGTTTACCCGAGTTTATTAAAAAGGAGGCACCAATCGATATTTCAAAAAAAGCGCCCCATAAACCGCAGTTTTGGGAAACCCTATTCATTTCGGGAGGTAGAAAGGATAAAATTTCAAAAGGTGATATCGCCGGCTTGTTTTTTAAACAAGGTGCCATCAATAAAGACGAGCTAGGTGTCATTGAGCTAAAACACGATTGTGCATTTGTTGCCGTTCCACTATCAATAGCAACTGAATTAGTAGCTAAATTAAATAACACTCGATTGAAAAAGAAAAAGGTCAGGGTTACAGTGTTATAAGAGTACTCCTTCCATATCAATTTATACCAAATCCTTCTAACTGAAATTTTCACCACAGCATTTTTTTGTAAAAAATAGAGCGATGCTGTGATAAATAAGAAAAAGAACCTATTAATAAACTAATGAGTTCTAATTGAAAATTCATTTTAAACTTTGAAAATTGGGGTCGTAAACTAAAAACCAGTATCATGAAAAAAATACTTCTAGTAGTTATTTTTACCAGCTTTTTAATGGGTTGCAGTATGAATCCTAGCAAAGAAGCTAGAATTCAGAAGCTAGAAGCCGAAATTTCAATGGTGACTGATAAAGTAAAAAAAATTGAAAATAGCGTACAGATTCTTAAAGCTGAAAATGAGGAACTTACAACAAGAATCAATGTTCTTGAATTACGGTAAAATAGTTTAATGATTCTTTAGACTTTATATTTGCATAACTTTTACGAACATATGCATAAAGAAGACAAAGAACCTGGCATAAGTGATCAAATTTCATCCGAGGAAATAGATAAATGCATTTTCGTACTACAGCAATTAGTTGCAGATACCAATCAGATATTTGATATCCCAAAAGAGAAAAGAACCGCTTTGATAAAAGCCGCTGGAATGCTTTCCAGACCAAGTCGAGAAGAGTTTGGTCGTAGGAAAAAAGATGGAAAGAAAGCGGCCAAACGCAAAATGGCAGCTAGGGATAGAGTAGCGCGTAAAGAAACGGGAATCCGTAACGCCCGGGAAGCCGATGTATTTATAGCACCTAAGCTATTGAGTAATTCGGCTTTAACCAATAAGGCAGCCTTAGAATTAGAATCTTCCAGAAATTGCTATGTGTGCAAAACAGTATTTACAAAGCTGCATCATTTCTATGATACCATGTGTACTGATTGTGGTGATTTTAACTACATAAAACGTTTCCAGAATGCGAATGTAAAAGGGCAAGTTGCTATTATAACAGGTTCTCGGTTAAAAATAGGCTATCATATTACGTTGATGTTGCTGCGTGGTGGAGCAACGGTAATTGCCACAACTCGTTTTCCAGTAGATTCGGCATTGCGTTATTCAAAAGAAGCCGATTTTACGGAGTGGGGGCATCGTTTAAAAATTCATGGACTTGATTTACGTCATATTCCAAGTGTAGAGATTTTTTGCAATTATATAGAACAAAAATATGAACGGTTAGATATCTTGATCAATAATGCTGCTCAGACTGTGAGACGCCCGGCTGGATTTTATACACATTTAATGGAAAACGAAGAAAAACCGCCAACATCCTTGCCAAAATATGCACTTGATTTATTAGTAGATCATATAAATTGTTTAGACGAGTTAAAGGTATTGACATCGAGAACATCTTCTACTGAAAATATGCCTGTTACGTGGCACGGACCTGAACCTGGTATTGGTTTAAGGGCTTCAGCAAAATTGTCTCAAATTCCATATAGTTTTGATACTACACTGGTTGCAAAAGAAGTGTTCCCAGAAGGAGAATTAGATGCAGATTTACAACAAGTAGATTTAAGAAAAACAAACAGTTGGCGCCTAAAGCTTGGTGAGATTGAAACAACCGAAATGATAGAAGTACAACTGGTGAATGCTGTGGCGCCTTTTGTGTTGTGCAATCGTCTTTCGGAAATTATGAAGAAAAGTAATACAGGCAAAAAACATATCATTAATGTCTCTGCAATGGAAGGGAAGTTTCATCGCTTTTTTAAAGAAAGTCGTCATCCACATACCAATATGGCAAAAGCTGCTTTAAATATGTTAACACATACCTCGGCGCTGGCGTTAGCAAAAGAGGGCATTTATATGAATGCGGTGGACACCGGATGGGTTACTGACGAGGACCCTATAGAATTGGCAAAGAAAAAAGAGGAGTTACATGATTTTCAACCCCCTTTAGATATTGTTGATGGTGCCGCACGTGTTATGGATCCCTTATTTGATGGTATCAATACAGGGAAACATTGGTGTGGTAAATTTCTAAAGGATTATAAACCTATTAGTTGGTAATAGAATATGCGCAACCAACAGGCTGCCGACCAGATTATTATGGTAAGGGTTTTGGCAATTATTACTTCTTCACCCTAATTGGTTTTAATCTAATAAAACCAAGTGAATCCAATAGCCTTATAATCAAATAGGTCATATCGATCTCATACCATTTCACGCCAAAATTAGGGCTACTTGCATGTTTATGATGATTATTATGATAGCCTTCTCCCATCATTAAAAAGTCAAAACGGAAGAGATTCTTACTGGTGTTTTTCATTTTATAATTAGCATAACCATAAATATGCCCAAACCAGTTAATGATAACCCCATGAATAGGTGCCATTAAAAAAGTTATTGGCAATAATAACCATTGCCACCAGGCAGTCACAAAATAAATGAAGAATAGAATATACAGCGTAATCCAAAGCAATCTAGAAAAACGGGAACCCGCGAATTTATCAAACCCTTTCCATTGCGGTACGTTTTTGGTAAAGCGCTTATCCACTACAATACGCTGTTTATTGATATCTTGATAAATGGTTTTGGTTTTCCACATCATCGCAAATAAATTTGCATCGTAAGAAGGGGAGTGCGGATCACTTTCAGTATCCGTATAGGCATGGTGCATACGATGCATAACCCCATAACCATAAGCACTTAAGTAACTAGAACCTTGAAAGATCCAGGTTAAAACAAAGGTAATACGCTCAACGGTATTCGACATTGTAAATACCTGATGTGCCGCATAACGGTGTAAAAAGAAAGACTGAAAAAATAAACCTCCATACCAAAGCACTAAAACGAAGATAACAACGATCATTCTTTTTTTTACAAAGGTAATTTGACGTAGTGAGCGAAACAATGAACCCAAATCAATAAAATGCTCGTTACAAACGCTTTCTTATTCTACTTAAGGCCTGGGCGGTGACACCGATATAAGAACTTATGTATTTCAAGGGAATCACCTTTAAAAGCTCTGGACGTTCTTTAAATAATTTTATATAACGTTCTTCTGCGGTCAGATTCAGCAAGTCTTGCTCTCGTTTAGATTTTAGCAAAAAGAGACGTTCTGCGGTTAATCTGCCAATAAGATTTCCGATTTGGGTGTTTGTATACACTGCTTGTAAATCCATATAGGTTATCGTTAAAACACTAATTTCCGTAAGGGCCTGCAATTGGTAGGCAGAAGGTTTTTGTGTCAAAAAAGAATCATAGGCACTCACAAACTGATCTTTAAAGCTAAAACCAAAGGTGATTTCTTTTTCGGGATCCTCTTTGGGAATAAACAGGCGTACAACCCCAGATTCAATAAAGGAAATGTGATTCTCAATCTCATTAAGCCGTAAGAAAATGGTCTTCTTTGGAATAATACGACGCTGTAATTTTGAAGTAAAAAAAGCCCAGTCAGCATCGGCTATCGTGGCTATGTGATTCAAATACGCTTTTATTTGTTCCAAAATTTTTCGGCTAGTGCGTGAGCATGCAAAGGTACTTATTCATAAAATTATATGAATGAATTTATGAGTAGATATCGCACTTGACTTTCTTTAAATTTTTCTTCTTAAAAAGTCATGTTTGAAAAATGGTAAAGACATTCAACTCTTTCTTTTTCCCCTTTAAAAGCAAATTACCGATAGATTTTGTGGAATAGCTTGGGGTTACTTCCAGATTTTCCTTTAATTCTTCAGATAGTAAAATAGCCACATTATGTTTATTGCATTCCCCCTGTATTCTTGCGGAAGTATTGATAACGTCGCCATGAAAGGCCAATTCCTTTTTTACAACACCAACTTCGGCGACCATTAACTTTCCTCCATGGAGTCCCGCCTTGAATTCGGGAACCAAACTGTATTTATTCATGTAATAAGAATTTCGAGACTTCAAAATAGCTTGGAATGCAAAGAACAAGGCCACGCAATTGTTATTGACAAAAAGTTACTCTCGGCCAACAGAAAATTTGTTTTGGTTACGGGTAATGGCCAATTTTATGGAATTCATTACGGACAAACACCTTAAGATTGCCTACTGTCAATCGCCAACATCACTGCAATAGTGGTCAGCACTAACTCATTGTTCAACTACCATGTATAATCATCGGGCACTACAAATTCAAGCTTTGATTTCGCAGGATTAAGAATACCTTTTATAGTAGAAACAGTCACCTTATTAATGATTAGGAGAAATTCTAATCCAGAGTTTGATACCATGAGGTTCATTAATTTTGCTCCAATTTTCTTTTTTTTTGGAAGAATAAAAATTTGCGGTTTCTCACCCATATTTGTGTCAAAATACCATCCTATAGTTTCTCCATGAATCATATCCGCGATACTACCAGATATAGTATTTTGTACTCCATCGATCAGTCCGGAAACGGTCAAATCTTTAATGATGCTTAATAATTCTTTGCTTCCCGCCAAGAGCGATACGAATTTCGGTTTATACAGGCGAGAAACAGCACCGATTAACTCTTCATTTTCATCGGTTATATCAAATGACCAGTTTGAATACTTGCCATTATTTGACTTTTCTGTTTGCGTTATCCGATATAACTGGTTTCCATTTGTTGAAAACACATCAAAACCGAATTTCCTTGTAATTTTCCCAGTTTGATGAATAACACATATATCATTTCCATCGCCATCAGTACACAAATACTTGTTTCTTGAGGTAATAAGTTTAAGTAGCCCCTTTCGTTTGACTATGTATTTCATGAAAAATCAATTATAAAGCACCACATGGTTACAAATTAAACACGTATTAGGCTTCAAGGAATCTTATGGTTGTGAATGTATTCTAGTGATATGAATATACAAATAAACCTATACAACAAGATCACCCAGTTTTACAAAATGCGCTTATGCCAAAAAGGAAATATGAAAAAGATTGGATACAGTCATATCCCTATCGGCAGAACGTTTAAGGAACATGCCGCAGAAAAATAGCAAAAACTTCCTTAGGTTAGATTTAAGATTATAATGGGGATGCCTAGAACTGATTTTTGGAATAAGATTCGAATTACCCACAAGTCATCAGTTACATATTTTATAGTAGTTGGCATTTTCTATGCATACAAAATCAAAAATACACCGCCCATAATTCCGGCTAAGGGTATTAGTTTTTTTCGTTTGTTCTGTTCTTTAAAAAGAACCCCACCGATTACCACCGCAATGAGGATCTGGCTGCGCTTTATAGCTGAAAGTAACATGATCAAGGCATCGGGGTCTTGCAACGCTTTGAAATAAAAATAATCTGCTATTTGTAATAAAACACCGACCAACGGTATGGACCAGCGCCATTTAAATGCGCTTCTTTTTTCCGACTTGGGAAACCATAGGACCGTTAAAATAATTAATAGGATAAGCATGGTGTAAAAACAAAACCAAAATTGTAGGGTTTGCGGGTTTAAGGTTAAACTCTGAATTAGAAATTTGTCATACAAGCCACTGGATGCGCCTAAAAAGGTAGCTCCGATAATGGCAAATATCCATTTGTTTTTTCTAAAATGAATGCCTTCCTTTTTACCAATTCTAGAATATAACATTATAGAAAAAATGATTAGAAAAAAACCGATCCATTGCCAAAAACTTGGTTTTTCTTGATAGATCGTAATTGCCCCAATAAATGTAAAAAAAGGACCGGCCGATCGTATCGGAGTAACAATAGTAATTGGTAAATGCTTTAAAGCCTGATATGCCAATACCCATGAAGAGGCCATTATAGCCGACTTTATTACAATAAAACCATGTGTTTTCCATGGGATATCGGTAATGTAAAATTGTATTTTAATCATATACTCTTGATAAAATACGGAACCCAAATAGAAGGGTAGCAGCAATAAGAAACCAGAAGTAATAGTGCCTAAGAGTACAGGGAAAACTTCATTTCCTTGTACCGCGTGCTTTTTGCATAAGTTGTGCAAGCCTAAAAACAAGGCAGCTAAAAGACCAAGATACATCCACATAGTGGTTGCGAAGATATTCGATTTATAAGGTTCGGCTACAAGTTTATCGCTGCAATAGTGTTAGAAAAATACTTTTGTCTTAATATGCTAAAATAAAAATGAATCTACTAAATTTAATACCTATCTATTGCCTTATTTTTAAATCGATGAAGTGTTTTTACAAACCCGATTATATCTAATTCATACTGTTTTAACGCTTCCTTTTCTGCTCCTTGATATACAGTAAATGTGATAGATTGGCCTCTGTGTATAGTCACTTTTTCGAGTGGCCCCTCAAATAATAGTGCCCAGCGTTCTCATAAAATATAAATTTAACCGGACATCTTCCTGATCCAACTTCTTTAAGCTGGGTTACTTTTTGTACTGTTTTACATCCAGTTACTATAAATACTGTCAAAAGAGGTATAGTGTTCTTTTCATCGTGTACAGTTGTGGTTTCTATTTTTAGGACTAGCTTTTTCTTCTTGCGTGACAAATTTTGTTTTGAGGTACTAACCTTTTTACGGGGAATTCTTAATTTATGTTAAAGTTATAGCCTGCATTTGGGGGAGTTTTACTAATATATATATACTATAAAATAGCACCACAATAGGATTAACAAAAATGGCATTCTTATCCGCGGTTTTAGGAGAAAGAACCACAACTTCTTTGAGGAATGCCATAGCTGGACTAGCGTTGGTAATTTCACAAGAATACCATACCCATACTAAATGGCGTTTGGCATACTTATGTTGATGCAACTTGTGATGATAATTGCATGTTCGATGCCGTTTGCTAGTGTTTGCGTTAGTTGGTGGCCTCTTAAACATACTATTCAAAGCAAATTGAAATATAAAATTAATATAATGGATAGAAAAAAGTTTTTAAAAAAGGGAATGGCAAGTATGGCTGCTATTGTTGCAGTTCCAACAATTTTAACATCATGCGATAATGATGATAACAATAATGACAACAATCCAATCGCATGTACTATTTCACCAGCGGAAACAGCAGGCCCTTTTCCTATTAAAACACCAGCAGATTTAGTGCGTGAAAATATTTTAGGTAATAAAACTGGGATTCCATTATTGATAGAATTTACAATTCAAAATACAAATAATAATTGTGCCGCATTGGAAGGCGCTTTTGTTGACATTTGGCAATGCGATGCCAAGGGCAATTATTCTGAATATTCAGGGCAGCTGGATGGTGATTTTACAAGTGAAAATTTTCTTAGAGGTAGACAAACTACCGATACCAATGGGAAGGCCTCATTTATAAGCATTTACCCCGGTTGGTATCCTGGGCGCACACCCCACCTCCACGTAGAGGTAAAAAGCGGCTCGGGTGCATCATTATTAATTACGCAAGTTTCGTTTCCCGATGATGTTTCTAATACAGTATATACAAGTCCCCAATACAATGGGGCGCCCGATACAACGAATGCTGACGATGATTTTGTTGATACGGCAAACTTGGCTGATTCAGTTTCAGGGAATACTATCGATGGCTATACCCTAAAAAAGATAATAACGGTTGCAGGATAGAATCATCCACTAAATAATCAGAAATTTGATTAGTGGATTCGTACATTCCAAAACGATTAAATAGAACAAAAGTATAGGGCGAAGTAGTTTACTCGATAATCTAGATTTATAATGCTGCGACGCCTGCACGACAAGTGTACAGACAGGCCCGCGTCGAAATCAATGTTAAATTTCCTTTTAATAGCTCGTGGGCCCGCCCCGAGGTAGTTTACTAGTACTCCTATATTTTTTCGACAATATCCAATTTAGGATGCTGTTCCTTAACCTAATAACGTATCGATATTCAACTTGTATAATTTCCCAACGGGAATCATAAACTCTCTAATTGTAACTCTATTGGTCTCGATACTTGTAATATGTTTAATGGCTATTGCAAATGATTTGTGCACCCGCATAAATTGATTTTCTGGTAATAGTTCTATTAAATTAGAAATTTTATCTCTTACTAGTATAGTCCTATCCTCAGTAATTACTTTAACATAGTTTCCTGATGCTTCCATATATAAAATAGCATTGATTAAAACCTGCGTGTACTTTTTATCGGAACGTAAAAAAATACGTTGTGTTGTTTCGGCTTCCCTATTTTTGATGGGTTCTTTCGTTGGCGAACTAAAAATCTTGTTGATCCCTTTTAGGAAACGCTCAAAACTAAAAGGTTTTAACAGGTAGTCTTCAATGTTAAGTTCATACCCTTCTAATGCATATTCCTTATAAGCCGTCGTTATAATTATTTTAGGGGGAGACGGCAAGGTTCTTAAAAATTCAAACCCTTTTAGCTTTGGCATATTTAGGTCTAAAAAAATTAGATCTACAGAATGTTCATTCAAATATTTTAAAGCTTCTAAAGCATCATAGCAATGCTTCATTAGTTTCATATTAGGTAATAAATCACAATAGCCTTTAATAATATCATGGGCCATATGCTCGTCATCAACGATCAGATATTTAATCATCATACTTTAATGTTAAACTTGTTTTGTAAACAGCCTTGTTTATAGAAAACAACAAATTATGTTTCTTTGGACACACCAATTCTAGGCGTCTTTTAAGGTTTTTTAATCCAATACCCGGCTCGCCACTTACTTCATCGGGATTAAAATTATTTTCTACTTCAAAAGTAATCGTAGTACCAGTAGAAAAAAGCTTACTAGTAACGTATGCATTATCTCCTAAACTTTCTACCCCATGTTTAAAGGCATTTTCCAAGAGCATAATAAAAAGTAAAGGCACAATTTTTATCGAATTAGCAGCTATTTCGGTATTAAATTGAACATTGATCTTGTTATGATAGCGCATTTTATGTAACTCAATATAGTTCTCTAAATAGGTGATCTCTTCATCGAGAGCAACAAAATCTTTTTGCCCATCATAAATACTATAGCGCATCATATCAGAAAATTTCAGAATAAGTGCTTGCGCTTTTTCTGGATCTTTTCCGACCCAATCATATAAATTATTAAGCATATTAAAGAAAAAATGAGGGTTCACTTGATTCTGTAAATGCAGTAATTCTGTTTTTTCTTTCTCTGTTTTTAGTTTCAGAATAGACCTTCTCTGCCGAATTGCCCAACGGGCGGCCCAATAGAATAGCAAAGACCAGTATACAAAGCCTGAAATAGAAAATAGTGGTTCAATATTATCTATTTTGTCTAAATAAAATAACAAAATACCTCCACCCATAGCAAATAACCAGTAGCTGTACTTTCAGAAAAAGATTGAGGTTCCTATTTACTTTTATATCTTTATTATTTTAAGGGTAACAGTTGGGTTTAGAAGATCAAATACTATTTTTTTTTAGCGCCTTAGGAGCCTTTAACGGTCTTTTCCTCAGCCTTTACTTTGCCTTTATTGTAAAAAATAAGAATAGGGCTACATATTTTTTAGCGGCTTTGCTATTCGTGATAAGCGTTCGTGTCATAAAATCGGTATTCCTAACATTTTATTCCGACATATCATCGCTCTTTATTCAAGTAGGGTTAACGGCCTGTTTCCTTATTGGCCCCTTCCTATACCTTTATACTAGAATAGCAACAAAACCGGAAAGCATTGGTAAATGGAATTGGCTCATTCACATTATACCTATTACAATTTTTATGATTGTGACGGGAATTCTATATCCCTATAATGACCATTGGTACTTATGGCAGCGCGGGGCTCGTGGAATTTTGGGGTATATGTTACTTTTTCAATGGACCCTATATCTTATTGGCGCTATCTATCAGGTACGATTTTCTTTTGCAAAATTGTTTTCCAAGACTGAAAAACCTAGTAATCTAGATTATTGGATTATCAATATTGTTGTGGGTTGTTTCCTAATTTGGTTAGCTTATAACACCGTCAGATATACTTCATATATAGTCGGTGCCCTTTCTTTCTCGTTTACGCTATATGTTAGCCTAATGATTTGGTTTTTTAAACGACGTCAGCATAGCTTATCTTTTCTTTCCCCTCCGGTTAAATATCAAAACAAAACGATAAGTGATTCCGAAATAATAGCAATTGCCGATAGGTTGCCTTATCTCTTTACCGAAGAAAAAATACACCTCGATTCCGATTTAAAGCTTTTAGATGTGGCTAAACGACTTCAGACCAAACAACATACATTATCCCAATACCTTAATGATACTATAGGTCAAAGTTTTTCAAACTTTGTAAACGGTTATAGGGTAGACTCTGCCATAGAAATGCTGCAATCTAACAAGGTTCTAACTATTGAAGGAATCGGAAACGAATGCGGGTTTAAATCAAATTCATCGTTCTATACCGCTTTTAAAAAACACAAGGGCATGACCCCTGCACAATTTAAAAAGTCGCTATAATCCTCCTATTTTCTTCAGAATTATAAATCTGTAGGCCTTTTTTCCTCAGCTGTTTCATTAATTTATTCATTTAAAATAGCTTGGTAGAAGATTCTTTAAGGAACTCCTTTCTACTAAAACAAAAACAATGAAAAAGCTCATTCTGATTACATGCGTACTACTAACACAATGCTTGTTGTCGCAAACAGAGGAACAAAGCATACGCCAAACCTTAAAAAAATACATTGATGGCTCAACAGGAGGACAGCCAAAATTGTTGGAAGAAGCTTTTCACCCAGACTTGAATCTGTATTATGTAAAAAACAACAAGGTAAATACTTGGTCTGGCAAAGCTTATATAACAGATACCAAGGAAGGGCAACCTACAGGGGAAAAGGGAACCATTCTTTCTGTAGATTATACCAATGATGCGGCAGTTGCCAAGGTAGAAATAGCATCTCCAGGGAAAACTCCCTATATCGATTATTTTATGCTACTCAAAGCCGAAGGCAAATGGACTATCATTCATAAAATGTTTACTAAAAAAACGAACTAACCCATAGTTCATACTAAAGCAAAGACAATGAAAAATACTATTTGGGTACTGTTTTTATTTGCTACGTTCTTTTCGACATACGCACAAAACAATGATCAATTAATCAATAGGGCTGGAAACGGTGGAACTTCTCAACGAATTCTATTCATTGTTTCCAATGCACATTTCTATGGAGATTCAGAACGGAATACCTCCAATCATTTTTCAGAAATAGTTCATGCCTATGATGTGTTTCAAAAAGCGGGGTATGCTATAGACTTTGTGAGCCCTGAAGGGGGAGCAATACCAATTGGGTATATCAACACTTCAGATTCTTTGCAAAAGAAGTACCTCTATAATAACGATTTCATGGATGATTTGGAACGTACCAAAAAACCCAACGAAATAAGGGCATTTAATTATAGGGCGGTTTATTACGGAGGAGGCGGAGCCGCCATGTTCGGAGTAGCCGAAAACAAGGAAATACAGCGTATCGCTATGCAAGTATATGAAGATCAGGATGGTATTATTTCGAGCATATGTCATGGTACCGCTGGCATTGTTAATCTACAAACGAAAGACAGTAGCTATCTGGTTGCCGGCAAAAAAGTGAATGGTTTTCCTGATGCTTTTGAAAATATGGAAGCTGCCTATTATAAAACGTTCCCATTTTCAATTCAGCAAAAAATTATAGAAAGAGGGGGGGATTTTCAATTTTCGGAAGAGGGTTGGGATGACTTTATGATTGCCGACGGGAGATTAATAACAGGACAGGATCCTTCTGCCGCCGCTTCGGTAGCAAAAAAAGTAGTAGAAACATTGCAAGAATAATAAACTACCTAGGGGCAAGCCCACCGAGGCATTAAAAGGAAATTTAACATTGACTTCGACGCAGGCCTGTCTGAACAATTGTCGTTTAGGCATCGGAGCATTGTAAATCTAGATTATCGAGTAAATCATTAATAAATTAATAGGACATGAAAAATTTATCCACAACATTTTTATTCTTTGCATGTATGACCTGTTTTTCGCAGGAGGTCCAAAAAAGACAGATTCCACCTGCCCAGATCGATGCAATTTTTTCCCAATGGGATACCCCTGATAAAGCTGGGATAGCAGTAGGTATACTGAGCGATGGGGAAACAATATATACCAAAGGTTATGGCTTGGCCAATTTAGAACACAAGATTCCGATAAGCACGGAAACCAGGTTCCATATTGGGGACCTGGCCAAGGAGTTCACCGTGTATGCGCTTTTGTTGTTGGAGGAACGGGGTCGGCTTTCCCTGCAGGACGATATTCGGAAGTATATACCCGATTTGGTACCCTTTCCCCATCACATTAGCATTGAACAATTGATACATCATACCAGTGGGTTGAACAACCATGAGGTTTCCAAAGCCCTTGCCGGATGGAATTCAGAGGATGTTTACACCAAGAAACAGGCATATGCCATGGTGGGCAACCAGACAAGATCTTTAGTCAATAGCGGAAACGTGCAACGCCATTCTGATGCCGGCTTTATGATACTCGAAGATCTTATCGCCCAGATTGTTAAAATGTCGTACGCCGATTTCATAACTAAAGAAATTTTTGAACCTCTGGGAATGACAAATTCCGTATTTGACACTCAAGGTGCCGTAATCGTCAATAAAGCTCAAGGGTATTTCACACAAGAGGATGGTTTCGCCAATTCTAACTTTAACCATACCCATACAATCGTATCCGATGTATACGCTACCGTAGGGGATATGTGTCTTTGGGCCAAAGAACTTGGAAATCCCAAAATGGGTACAGAACAGATGGTGAAAAAATTCGATAGCATGTCAGTTGTTAATGAAAAAAGTGTCGAAAAAACCAATACGGCCCTGTACACGGGAGGTCATCGGTTTTGGGATTTTAGGGGAGTTGATAAGCTATACCATATTGAGGTCGCCGGAGGATATGCCAGTAAGTTAATACGCTATCCCGATTATGACCTTGCTATCGTTGTTATGGGAAATGATGGGGCTTATAACGGATATGCGGCCACCGCCGCCAGTGAGTTATACATTGAAGACTTCTTGAATCCAATGTCCAACGAGTCTGCAGAAATTATTTCTAAAAAGCTATCAAAAAAACAACTTGCGCTATTTGAGGGTAATTATTGGGATGCCACCAATTATTCAACCCGGAAAATTCATATGGCAAACGATACCTTACGATATTTCAGAGGTCCGGGTAACGAAAGTGCACTTGTACCTCTAACGAAAGACTCCTTTAAAATGATTGCCAGAGGAGAGGTGAACGTGCGTTTCGATGCGAAGGCCGTTCCCATGAAAATGTCAGTAACTGTTGGGGAAGACATTTTCCATTCGATCGCATATGACGCCAATGCAAGCTGGACCAAGAACCTGGGGGTATTTACAGGGAATTATTTTGCTGCCGACCTGGGTACTTCCTATTCCCTAAGTATTGATCAAGGAAAGCTAGTACTCGTTCACCCTAGGTTAGAACCCGTTCAATTAAATCCAAGAATACCCGATGTATTCACGGGAGACCGTAGGCATTTTACATCCTTGGCGTTTAAAAGGGATACAAACGGTAATGTCACCGGATTTCAGCTGGCCACATCAGGAGTCGCCAATATTTGGTTCCAAAAAGAAATTACCCAAAACCAAAATTTGACAAAAACCAAATGAGGTAGTTTATAGTTTGATAGGGAAGGTAGTTTTTTACCTGTCTTTACCGTTATTAAGCATTGAATACTAAAAGTACCGCTAGTCTAGTTATTCTGAAGCATTACCTTGGTAATGAACTGGGCCATTAACTAAAAAAAGAAAAGAGTTCCTATTTTGGTCGCGCTATAAATTAAAGGAGCTTAGAAACGATGAATCACCATAATACAAACTAATAAAATTATGAAGATGAATAAATTTTTTATTATCTCATTTATCTTTTTCGGAATGCAAATGAGCAATGCGCAAACAGATTTGGAAACAATAACTGCTACCCTAATGGATTATATTGAAGGGACTGCAAATGGCGAGCCAGAAAGAGTAAAAAGGGCATTTCATGCTGACCTTAATTTATATTCTATCGCAAATGATAGTCTGCGGGTTTGGCATGGACAGAATTATATAGATGGTATTAAACAAGGAAAAAAAAGTAATCGTATTGGGAGAATTGTATCTATCGATTATAAGAATGATGCTGCCTGTGCAAAGATTGAAATACTAATGCCCGGGCCGAAAAGAATATATACAGACTATCTATTATTACTAAAATATCAAGGGAACTGGAAAATTATACATAAGTCATACACCTACGTTGACTACCCAGGCGAGTAAAGTCTGATTTTTCAAACTAAAATTTATTTCAAAAATTTAACAGACTAGCCGATATCGTGTAAGTGCTTTGTTTTCTTACCAATGCATTTTGCATTAAGAATCTATAGTTTTAAAATAGTGGTATGTATTCTCATATTATTAGTAAAAGCTTCGTAATATTTTTTTCTGTCACTTTCCAATTTGCTCACCGCACAACAAGAACTTAGAACTATTGAGGCCAAATTAGACTCTCTCTTTGGTCATTATAATATTGGTAAAAAACCTGGTGTATCTATCGCCATTATAGAAAATAACAAACCAGCTATTCATAGATCATATGGGTATGCTAACCTAGAATATCAAATAAAAAATAGTTCTAATACCCTGTTTAATGCAACAGATTTAGCAAACAGTTTACTGTATTCTGTATGCTAATGCTTCAAGATGAGGGAAAACTATCCATCGATGATACGATTCAAAAGTATCTTCCAATAGCAAACAAATGGCCCTTTGAGATTACATTAAAGCAGCTAATGGAGCAAACAAGTGGCCTACGAGAGTTATGGACCTTAAAAATTGGAGCGGCTATCAAAATGGCGATGTGGTGACCAAGCAAAGCATACTTGACATTATCGCGAAGCAAAAGCATTTGAATTTCCCATCAGGAAGTAAATTTGACTACAATAGAACAGGTTTTGTCTTACTAACAGAGGTGATTGCCAAGGTATCCGGAATGCCATTTTCAGAATTCGTTCAACAACATGTATTCAAGCCTTTGGGGATGAATACTAGTGTGTTTGTAGACTCACACAGCCAACTTATCCAAAACAGATCCTATAGCTACGCTACCGAAGATAATAGGTTCGTTAAAGTAGCAAATAATTCTTCTTTTGTCGGCGGTACCAATTTATATACCACTGCATCCGATTTCGCAAAATGGCTGCAAAATATGTCCGACCGTACCATAGGGAAACCCGCTTTCTATGAATATATGCACACGAATATAGAACTGTCGAACGGACAAAAGTCAAATTATACCCCTGGTATTTATAAAGACGAAAGTGAGGGTTATTCGAGAATTCACTTAGAAGGTTTTGATCATGGGTATACGGGGTATATGATGTACCTACCGACACATGCTATTTCTTTGGTATATTTTTCAAATGCTCTTAACTTTCCTATTGATGATATATACAGACCAATTTATGTTTGGATCAATTCAGATTATAGCATTCCTCCCGTAAAACCTATTGTTGCCGTAGCATTAACTGTCAAATTAGTTCCTAAATCAACGACGGAATTGCAAAGTTATACGGGTAATTACTTATTTGAAGATAATTTCATCATACGAAAAATAGTGCTCGAAAAAGACACACTCTTTTATACTAGAAGTGAAACCAATCGAAACCCCTTAGTACCCATAGAAGGCAGTCATACCTTCAAAATGGTGTTTCCCGGTAATGATAATATTCGAGTTACTTTTAAAAACGAAGGGGATATCCTTGAGTTTAGAGAAGTCAACTCCGGTACGGGTGACGGTTACGTTACGCAGTCACTATTTTGGCATGTTCCATAAAATAGGACTCAAAGCGTTTTAATTTTGGGTGTATTTTTTCCGAGTATAGCACAAACTGGCATTTTTCAATACTTTGGGTAATCGACATAAGCGCATTATAGGCTAATTTTTGAATTAGAAATTCAGCATCGTCTATGCTCACTATCTTTAATTGTGAGGTACTTACGCCATTCAACAAAAACAATTTGTTCATGGTTCTGGGCGTGGAAATAAGAATGTCTATACCCTCAAATATTTCTGATTTTTGCACATCAATATGAAGCTGATCATACCCAACATAAACCCGTAGGGAATTATTTTTAGTATATCTTAAGAAAGCGGCGTACAATTCCAACGCCCTTTCCTTATTCTCTACGAGAATCACTGCTCTTGGTGCATTGCCAACCGCCTCATATTTCAATTTCTGTAGGGTAGTAAGTATAATCGTAGTTGTTTTTCCACTATCTTTTGCGGCAGTGCAAAAGACATTGGCACCACTTTTTATAAAAGGAATGCTCTTGGTCTGAAAAGGAGTAGGTATTTGTATCTCTAGATATGCCAGCTTTTCCTGTATCCCGGGATGTAATTTTTTAAAAGGCATTGCAATTATAGCGTTGACAGTTTGGCAAAGTATTAATACTAAGAAGAAACAAATATAGACACAACCAAATAGGTTCTACTTAATTTTATGCCCTATTACATAAAAAAGAGGCCCTCTAAACGTTTTAGACGGCCTCTTTCTTAGGATGTTTGAATTTTAACCAAGTTAGTTACTCAGTTTCGACCGAAAGAACATCGACTAGCTCCAGATCCTCATCCATCTTGTTGTTTACGAGCACTGAATCTTTCAATGTAGTGAATTTTTTTAAACGTTCCATTTCGTCTTCTTCACCAGAAAAATAAGGGAATACATCCATAATAGGAGATTCTGAGATTGCAGGTATGGTATATTCTCCCATGGTATCTTTCATAACGCCAACAGTACTTTCATACGCTTCCTTTACATCATTGGCCTGTACCAAGAGATATTGATTGGTTTTACGTTCCTTACCACTTTCCTCATCAAAGGCGATTAAAGATACCCGAGACTTAAACCATCTGTCTGAATTCTCGAATGGATGTATTTCAGCATAATTGGCCACTTTAATATTCGTAATCTTAATTTCATCACTATCGCTCAAATAGGCCGCCATTTCTTCGGTAATTCTACTTTCGGCCTCGGTATAGGAAATAGCATCTACTAAAAAGGGTTCGGTCTTTACCTTTTGTATGCCCGATGTTTCATCAAACTTTCTATACTTCACCTTACACTCATACCACGTTGCACTCATATCTGTTTGTTTTAAGGATGCCAAATATAGGGGTGATCGATGGGTGAAAAAACCAAAAAATGGAATAGATATTCACAATTTAAGGATGCTTTTTGTACCTCTTTTAGCATGAGGATGTTATGCTTTCTAATAAGGTTGATTTGTATTGTAGCGATACTATATATAAACAGGTCGGGGTATTCAAAAGCTCCTTTCTGGAGTAAGCCGGAAAGATAGAAGGAGGCAAGAACGTTATATGCAGGGAATGGAATTTTATAGCTATATTTCCATACTTAAACTGCAAATAATATTGGGAAGGTTCTTTTCATAGTGCCTCCTAAGGTGCATCTTTTAGATGTAAATGGGCCTGCCGATGTTTTTTATGAGGCCAAAGAGAATGGCGCGCATATAGCGTTGCATTTCGTTTCCCTTGCTGATTCCAACGAGATTGAAAGTAGTGCGGGTCTGCTTTCTCCCATTTGAAGCATTTTATTGAGTTCGAACTTACCAGTAATGATTTCATTTTATACCGGGAATAGCTTATACATTACTATCTGACCGGAATTTTCTAAAAAAGAACAGGGCTTTTTTCGAATGGCGAAGAAAGCAAAATTTGAATCGGGTAAATATTTGCTCCATTTGTACAGGCGCTTTTTTATTAGCCGAAGGAGGAATTTTAAATCATAAAATGTGTACAACACATTGGAAAGTAAGTACCCGCTTGTAAACAAATAGAACAAAAGACTGTTTGTATTTGATAAAAATTTGTACACGAGCGCCGGTGTTTCTTCGGGAATTGATTTATCACTGTTTATTTTGGAAGACCTCTTCGGGACAAAATTTGCCACAGATATTGCAAAAGAAGTGGTTATTTACTTTCGTAGAGGAGAATCTGACCCTCAGTGAAGTATTTATCTTGAGTATAGAAATCATATGGAGGACCGTATTCATAAGGCTGAAGACTTTTTGGTTAAAAACATCCATAAAACATTTGCTTTAATTGATGTTTCGGAAGCAATACATATGAGTTCCCGCAATCTCACCCGGTTGTTTAAAAAAACGACAGGTATTACCATTGGTGCTTATATAGAAAAATTAAGGATTGAGAGAGCGATTCATCTGCTTTCCAAGAATCACAAAGTCGGTTATGTGGCCATACAGTGTGGTTTAAAAAGCACAAATCAACTAAGAGCCTTGCTAAAAAAACACTTGGATATGCTACCAAGCGATCTTGCTTCATTATCATAAGGCCTCATACCTTTAAACAATGTTGCCATTACTTCTAAGAATAAATTTCTTCCACATAGAAGTTCCCTGCCTATGAAATAGTACCGCAGCTCCAATATTTATACAAGGTTAATTCGCTCGAAGTTCTTGTTTCACATCAGAGGGATACACCGCAAAACCTGCATTTATATTGATAAAACGATTGCGATTCTCAAAGGTTTCAAGAGATTTATTAAACTGAATAGCTGCTTCTTCGAAATTTGACAATCCTTTATGTGCCAAACCCAAATAATAATAGGTGTCGGCCATATCTTTAAGTACCGCCAGTTGTTTGTTAAGAACCACGATAGCCTTATCGTATTCCTTATTCAATACATACAGCATACCTAATGAATGGTAATCTGCCAAGCCTACGGCATCCTTAGATTCATAGCTATTGATGCAATCCTCGAGTATGGTAATGCCTTTGGTGTAATTACCACTCTTTGCATAAGCCAGCCCCAATAGTATTCGCATATCTTTTTCACCACCCGGAGTGGTTTGCATATAGGCCTTTGGCAACGAATAGTAGCTTTCCAAATCTTTGATACATAGTTCATAGTTCCTGTATTGCCAATGCCAATAGGCTCTATAGCATAAATATTCTATAGGTTCAAGTTGAACGGCTTCATTTAGGATTTGTAAACCTTCATAAAGGAACCCTCTTTTAAAATAGGGAACAGATTTTTCATAATAGGCCCAAGCGAATTTGGGGCCAATCGCGATCGCCTTATCAAACAGCATTTGAGATTCTTTGCTGCCTTGTTGAAACGCAATGGCCTTGTAGCTTAATTCACAGGCTTTTCGCTCTCCGCTTTCTTCAGGATAAACAAAACAATTGGGCTGTGCATAGCCCAAAAATGAGCCAGTGAATACTAGAAGCAGTGCTATGTTTTTCATTTTTTTACAAGTTGACCGTTTTTCATCTTTATAGTTATAAATCGATATCCATCATACTCTTTTTCCTTATAAACGGCATGATTCCATTTATTCAACTTTTTAGTAATGGCAAGCATATGGGCCGCCAAGTTTTCTGGCGGTGTAATTTTATTAAGATCAGCGTCTAATATCTGCATTCTGTACCTACCGGCTTCGTTATTACAATTAACTAAAAAGCGTATAATGAAGGTGCCGGTAAACGTTCTATATGCCGATTGGTACTTATAATTTGAAAACAACTCCTCCTCCATAGCCTTAATTCCCCCGGTATAGGATACATACGCCCTTTTGTGCAATACATTGGTCGCGTCACATAATTTAAAATTTCCATCATCTAAATTAGCATCAAAAGGGGTATCACCAATCTGATCCCGGTATTCCTGTTTTACTTTTGAAGCATTGCTGCAGCCACCTACCAACAGCCCCCAACTGATAATAAAAAGTAGGGGGCGTACCTTTTTCATTTTGATATTCATTTGCTCAATGTACTTTGTTTAAAAATATAGTTTATGTTAAGATAAACCTGGGTTTGCTATACAAACAACAGGAATAAAGTGATCAATTGAATTTTTGAAGGGCTCGGAGTACCGATCTAATCAGCATTACAATTTCTTTGAAGTTTTCTTCTATCAAGTTTCTTGGGCAAGTGCTGTATGCCCCTTCTTATACACCCTATATTTTGCAGCGCATTATTGAAACGAACTCAGCATTAGGATACCTCTTGTGCCTCATTTTAAGAAGAAGAGGGGAGCGGTAAAGGCAATCTGCTTAGAATATGCAATGAACGTTTTTACTTACTTTAGCACTCCATAAAACAGCTTTAAGCAAAACTTCTGAATCTTAATTTGAAAAAGCCCTCACTATCTAGACGCACCAAAGAGACCCAGTTTTCAGCTTTGTTTGAGAAGCATTATACAAAACTTTATAACTATGCGTATAAAGTTCTAAAGACTAAAAATGTTTCGGAAGAATTGGTTCAGGAAACATTTATTAAACTCTGGGCTCATTTTGAAGACATGAATGGATCACAACGCTCCATTGAATCGTTTTTAATTGTAACACTTAAAAACAAAATAATCGACGATTTTAGAAAAAATGAAGTACGGGACAAACACACAAATTTGTATACCCAAAATACAAATTTTCAAACCGAATTGGATACACAATGGGAAATCTCAAAACAGGTTGATTTAATTTATAGATCACTTGAACCAACTGTTGCCGAAACCTTTAGACTCTCACGGGACAAAGGATTGACCTATAAAGAAATCTCCACCAAAAAAAACATTTCGGTTAAAACCGTAGAACTCCATATTTCTAAGGGTTTAAAAGCTTTTCGGGAAGGATTGAAGGAGTATTTGTAAAAATAATAGCATTTTAAAATAGGGTGGTACTGTATGACAAACGTCTTATAAGTAGCAATAGCCTTATTATGAAACATTCTCAAATTACAGAAACTGAACTTTGGGCGTATATCTCGAAGACAGCGGATGCAACAACTTCGCGAAAAGTTGAGCAATGGATGACGTCAGATGCGTTTGATCAACAGTTATTTCACCAAATTAAGGGCGTCTATACGAATTCGATCGATCAGACACCGTCTATTGAAACGGCCAAAGAACATTTTTTTGATAAGCTCGAAACCCTTGAAAAGCCAAAAACATACCCTTGGAAAAATATTAGTAAGTACGCCGCTATAGCGCTAATTATAATTTCGGGAGCGTATTTCTACTATAGCGTATCCGTTAATAAGAATCAGATAGTCGTTCAGACAACTTTTGGCGAACAAAAGAACATTGCATTGGCAGATGGTTCCAAAGTTTGGTTAAATGCATCGAGCAAATTGTCCTATAATTCTGAAACTCCAAGGACGCTTTATTTAGAAGGAGAAGGGTATTTTGAAGTTGCAAAAGACAAACTACATCCATTTACGGTAACTACTTCCGATCATATAACGGTCAAAGCTTTGGGTACTAGTTTTAATGTGAAGTCTTATAAAGAGAGCCCAACTACAGAAACAAAACTGCTTACAGGTAAGGTCGAAGTTTCTTCTGATACTCAGTTTAAGGACAGCTACATACTACTTCCCGATGATAAGGTAACTTTTTATAGAAATACCAAAGAAGTGGAGAAATCGAAAATGAATGCCAACGAGTCTAGAATTGCTTGGAAAGAAGGCAAGATTCAATTTGAAAATAAAACCTTTAGAACAATAGCATTCGATTTAAAGGCCCAGTTTGGTAAACAGATCCGCTTTAAAAATGACGTTATAGCAAATGCGAAATTTACGGGATCATTTGATACTACAACACCGATCGATGAGATTTTTGAAATACTAAAAATTTCAAGAGACTTTGAGTACAAACTAAACACAGAGACCAATGAGTGGGTAATAAAATAAAAAGTGGGAAAACTGGCATTTTCCCACTATAAATGCTAAAAAATTCTAATCGCGAAATCAGTATAAATTAACAATATTCAAATTTATGAAAATAAACCCTTCTAAGGTCATGTTATGGCCAAAAGGTAGTTCTGGAAATACCATTTTTTTAATGAAATTATCTTTCTTTTTTTACCTAATTTTTTGTTTTCAGCTCATGGCGTTTCATGGGTTTTCTCAAAATAATGTTACACTAGAAGAAGAAAACAGCTCGTTAAAGTCAATAATAAGTAAAATTGAATCGCAAACATCCTACAGTTTTATTCTAAACAACGACCTAATTGATGTTGATCAAAATTTTAGTATTACAGTCTTAGAAAAAAGTATTGCCGAAACCGTTGCGTTACTTTTTAAGAGTTCTGCGATATCCTATAAAATCAAGAAAAATCATATAATTCTTTCTAGATCCAAAAAGCAAAGTGACACTTTTACGGTTAGCGGCGTAGTTACCGATGCAGGTACGGGAGAAACCTTATTAGGGGCCAGTATTGTTGAAAAAACCATTGGCAAAGGGGCAGTTACCAATGCGTATGGTTTTTATTCTATAAGCCTACCAAAGGGAGATTATCTTTTTGAAGTTTCGTATTTGGGCTATGCAACCAAAGAAGTAGCAGTTCAATTAAATAGCAATAAGAACATAAAGATCGAACTTCGGGCATCTTCAAGCGAGTTAGATGAAGTTGTCATAACCTCTAACCAGAATGCGAAAAGCCAAGTACATTCGATTCTCGGCGGAACTACTAGTTTAACGACGGAAGAAATAAAGCAGTTACCGGCTTTCTTTGGCGAACCCGATATTACCCGTGCAATTTTAACACAACCGGGAATCAGTAGCGTTGGTGAAGGAACAAGCGGGTTTAATGCGCGCGGTGGTAATGTAGATCAAAACTTAATTCTACTCGATGAAGCCCCCTTATACAATTCTTCACATTTATTTGGACTGTTCTCTGTTTTTAATGCAGATGCCATAAAGGTTGTAAAATTATACAAAGGCGGAATCCCAGCGCGTTTTGGAGGTAGAGCATCCTCTATACTAGAAATTCGACAAAAAAATGGCAACTCAAAAAGAATCAAAGGAGAAGGCGGCCTGGGGTTACTATTTTCCAAATTTACATTAGAAGGTCCCATTAAAAAAGACAAATTAAGTTTCTTATTATCGGGTAGGAGATCCTATTTTGATTTCTTTTTCCCCTTAGATGATGAGATCCGATTCAAGAAGTTTCATTTTTATGATTTAAATACCAAGTTAACCTGGGATATTAACGAAAAAAACAAACTATACGCTTCTGGTTTTTTTGGTGCCGATGTCATACAATTCAAGCAAGAAGATAACAATCAAGATGATGATTTTACGGTAGACTCGGGCTGGACAAATGCTACTGCCACCTTGCGATGGAATCATATTTTTTCGAATAAATTATTTGCCAACATAACAGGTATTTACAGTAATTATAACTTCGGTATCGGGGTAACGGAAGATTCGGTAGAGGAAGATTTCGAAACAACATTCGATAGAACCATTGAAAATTGGATTTTCAAACCCGATTTCACCTATTATGCAAATCCTACTATAAAAATGAGATTTGGCCTTTCTAGTAATTTGTATCAATTTATTCCCAAGCTAAGCGGTACCGATGTGAACCAATTTCCTGACGACGAAAAAGCATTAGAACTAGCGGGGTATTATAGTATTGAAAAGCAATGGGATAAATTGTCATTGCAAACAGGCTTGCGGTATTCTTGGTTTGCAAACTTTGGAGAAGAGACCATTGCTATCTATGATCCTAACTTTCCTCAAACGCCAAGTACCAACATAGGGAATAAAAATGTTGAGAATAACGAAATATCTAAAAGCTATTTTGGGCTAGAGCCACGTTTATCCTTAAAATATGATTTGAATGATCGAAAAGCCTTTAAGGCTGGGTATAATAGAATGTTCCAATACATCCATTTGATTACCAGCCAAACGGTAGTTTTACCGAATGATATATGGAAACCTGCCGGGGAACATATTGCTCCGTTGGAAGTGAATCAATTTTCTGCCGGATATGCCTATGACACCAAGGATCAAGCCTATAACTTTTCTTTAGAGGGGTATTACAAGACATTTAAAAATATAGTGGAGTATAAAAACGGTGCCCGAATAGGAGCAATCGATAACTTGGAAACCGAATTAGTCCCTGCCAAAGGGTTTGCGTATGGCTTGGAAATGGCAGCGCATAAAAACAAAGGGAGATTAACCGGAAACGCGAATTATACCTATTCCGTTACAAAACGAAAAACAACAAGTAATTTCTCTTCAGAACAGATTAATGACGGTGCATACTTCCCCTCCAATTTTGACAGACCGCACGTGTTTAATGTTACGGCGAACTATAAGTTATCTAAAAAGTGGGAGATAGGGGCTTTTTTCACCTACCAAAGCGGAAGACCGGTAACGCAGCCCAGCGGTAGAATAATTTTTAATGAAGATGCATTTCTTACCTATTCCCAAAGAAATGCATTTAGAGTTCCAAATACCCACAGAGCCGACATTTCCTTCACCTATAGGCCTACGGGCAACCCTGATACCAACTGGAAAGGAAGTTGGAATTTTGGTTTGTACAACGTGTATGGCCGTAAAAATGCATTTTCGATCAATTCCATTTTAAAAGATAACACACTAGAAACAGGACAAATTTCTTTGATAGGAGCCTCAATTCCATTTATATCTTACAATTTTAAATTTTAGACGAATGAACAAGCGATATATATACATAACAATAGTTTCCCTTAGCATACTAACAAGTTGTCTTGATGAAATTACTCCTGATTTTGAATTTGAAGAACAGGTGTTTATTTCCGGATTACTCACGAACGAAGCGGGCTTTGTATCGGTTCAAATTCAAAAAACGATTCCTGTAACCGATACCATTGCCAGTGCCGTAAACGATGCGCAAGTTTCCTTGTTTATGCGAGATGCATCTAATACGGTCTCCTTGGTATCCGATTCTTTTACCGTAATCGATGAAGAGTATCGGACGTCAAATATCATAACTCCCACCATTGGAAATAGCTATTGGTTAGAGGTCATTTTACAAGATCAAACTGTACTGAAATCAGAAGAGGAAATATTAAAGACCCCCGTTCCCATTCTCAGCATGGTAAAAAATGGAGACTTGGTCCGGCTTACTGTGACGGACCAGATCGGAGAAGAAAATTTCTATTTAGTTCTTTTTGAGGTACTGAATGATGGCGCATTTGTTTTTGATTACTGGGGCGTATTCAATGATACATTTGTAAATGAAGATTTAGAAGAATTTGTTCAGATCAACGGTGTAAATGACGGTGATACGGTTCAGGCCAGTATCTATAATATTAACTTTAATACATTTCAATTTTACGATAATATACTTAGGGCGCAAGATGATCTTGGGTTGTCATCCTTATTTCTCCCAATTAACATTGTCGGTAACGTTACCAATACTACTACCAAAAAATTAGCACTTGGTAATTTTGGTATAGCAGGATTTAGTACTATAACGGTAGATTTCTAAGCCAACGTTACTTTTCTCCCTTTTACTAAAAGCCAGGCTATAAAACCAATTCCCCAAAGAAGGTGAAGAATAAAAAGGCGAGGTTGAAATCTGGAATGAAAAAAGTCCCAAGGGTATGTGTGAGATATCCAAAACCTGCAATTAACAAGAGAATTCCAAATATATTTGGAACATAGGAAGATTTGCAAACCAAATAGCCTAAAAGTAGTAGGTAGATGGCGAAAATCACCAGGGCGAAAGAGCACTCCAGTCTAAATGAGCTCAAATAAAATAGCACTGAATCAGTAAGCTTGTATATGGCATAAGCAAAGCAACTTATTACAAGATTGTTGGCCGAGACGATCCAAATTAGGTGTTTGAAATGCCCATCGGGGAGCTATTAAAAAAAGGTGAAAAAAAATTGAAATAGCAGGTCCCTTAATGGAAGAAGAAGCTTCAATCTTACATTTAAAATAAGATTCAGCCCAAGATAATTTTAGCGTATAGTTATTTAGTCGCTCCTTACGATTATATTAACTAATTGATAATCAATGTTGTATTTGCTATAAAACCTTGTTTTCGGTGCGCGGAAATTGCAAGGAAAGTGTTAACTTGATGTATAAACCTTGCAAAATATGATAGGAAAAG
>CALLVX010000023.1 GCA_938010765.1 uncultured Flavobacteriaceae bacterium
GATAAAAGCGAAATACCTGCAACTATACCTCAATGAGTTCGTCTACAAGCTTAATAGAAGGTATTTTGGTCAAAGAATATTTGATAGGTTAGTAATAGCAAGCATTACAGCAAGTGGACATTAAACGGATATACAAAAAAAATTATAAATAATAAGGATATACTTCTAATAAATAGTAGGTTTACATGCTTTGTATTTTAGGAAATATAGTATCACTTATAAGGTTCTCAACAGAACATTTCGGAAAATAACATTCCCAATTAGTAGATCAGATATTATAAAAGAAAACTTGGGGAGGCGATGAACTATTCTTTCAATCAAATAGGCGAAGATCGGGGCAAGCTTAACAAAAGTTTAAATCGTTAATTAACTAAATATTGTATGTGTATACTTCTTTTTTATATAATTTTTTTCTTGAATACTATAAATCCACTATCATGAAAAAAAAGGAATTAAAGAGTTTGGCATTAAAAAAGAAGATTGTTGCTAGTTTTCAGGTGAAAAGTATTGTTGGCGGGCATACAGGAGGCGCAATGGGAGGTTGTATTACCGACAATGGTTGCGGTTCTGTAGATGCTACTGGGGGAGATCCATACAAACAATGCGGTTAATTTTTATGCGCCATTGCGTATCAAATCAAGTTCAAGACAAATGCCTGCATTAACGCTTTGGTCTTGAACTTGATAAAAGTTGACCTTAGTTGGTATTGGTAGTCTTTGAAGTAGATCTAGAAAGGGCGTTGCTATGAATTTTTAACCGATGGGACTTTACTCGATAATCGAGATTTATAATGCTCCGACGCCTGAACGACAAGTGTACAGACAGTCCTTGGTCGAAATCAATGTTGAATTTCCTTTTAATGCCTGGTGGGCTCGCCACGAGGTAGTTTACTTTTCTTGCTTATTGCCAACGCGGTTCTATAGTGTCTAAACGAAAAGTCATAGCAAACTAGCTCGTTCAATCGGTTTTTGGATTTGAACAATCGGTTCATCAGCATATGAAGGTAGCTACCCATTAGGTTGTTCAGCTCTAATTGCAACATACCTTTTTTCTTGAAATCGAGTAGTTGTCTTGTCAATGGTTCCAAGAGCTTTGTTTTGGTTTCTAAAATAGTAAGAATGGGTTCATAATCTGGTTCACTCTCTTTGGTAAATGCCATAAAAGCTTCAATATTTCCCCGTTCTTTTCGATACTTGTCGTCGAGTTGTTTTTTTAAGGGTCTAGACATCCCGAATTCTTTTCCAAAGCCGGTTTTAAGGCTATCCATCAAAATTAGTTTTTCTTCAAGGGTATACCTGAAACAATTCAAAAGATGATCCATAGATCGTAACCCATACAACCAACGCAACTGCTCACCTTCATCACCCTCTATTAAATCTAGAAACTGAACAATCGAATTGCTATCGTGATAGAACAGTGTTTCTGAAAGTTCTATAGTTCCGGTACCGTAGCGTTCGAGTTCCCTTTGGTATGTGTCCAACTGTACCTTCCAGATGAGGTCTTGTTCCATATAGTGGTCCAAATGCTCATGAAGCATGGTAATTACTTTGCCAATAGTATTCGTGTCAGTGCAAAGAAAACGTACACGAAGATGGTGTTTGGGATCCGCGTATCGAATAAAGAACCACTTGTCTATAAGTCCTTTTTGAATGAGTTGTTGGGTAACGGGCCAAATGATATCGGTAAGTATCAAATCGGCGGTTTTATGGCCGGTATATAGCTTGTAGTATAGCCATTTACTACCAACACTGAAATTTCGCTTTGGGCGCTTATCTATTTTCATATTCCTTTTGGGATTCCAATTTGTTCTTATTGAAAAACGAGACTACGATTTGATGGGTATAATGCCCATGATCTGCCTTTACAATACCATCATTTTCAAATAAAAATTCCGATAGTATAAACTCCCCTCTATTTTTTACGGTATCGAGTAACATCTGTACCGATGTCATATTCCCAAAATTGATCAATAGCTCGTTGTCCCCATCAATAAGCAACGCATACTGCGGAAGTTTTATTGTTTTTTGCCATTTAGCTACCGCTGTTTTAAGCGCGGTCGTATGCTCGCTTTTCGCCAGAAGCGGCTGAATTTCTTCTTTCTTGATTTTCCATTTTGTCTTCTGAAGTATCAGGTTCCCATATTCGACTCTTGGTAAAAACCCTCTATTGTTCTCTAAGAAACCTAAGCCGAAATAGAGTCCTCCTCGCAGATTTTGGTTCTGCAGGTCACAAAGAAATTGGTATATGGGCAATGCATTGAAGGAAAAGTTATGCGCATTGGTCAAATGGGGAACGACTTCTTTATTGAGTCGCTTGGAACGTAAAAAAATTCGATCATTTCGCACAGATATAAATAAATCTTCTAGGGGTAGCTGATTTTTCATATCCAAATTGGACTTTGCCAAGTACGGGATTTCATATTCCCGAAATAAAGGCCGCATTAGTATATTCCCAACCCGTGCTTCGGGCAGGTGCACGATTTCGGCCAATATGGTATCGGTATTCATCTGCATTTCCAAGTCGGTAATGTTTTGCGTAAAGGCATTCAATTCTGCATCACCATGGCAAAATCTTCCTAAGAGATTTGCGGCGCTCGATCCCCCGATGCCTGAAAATGTAATTTTTTCGGTCCCGTCCTCATTTAGTATCGTTACCATTGCAGAAAGTGTATCAGGTAAGTCTTCCCAATTCAATGGGAAATCTTTAAAATCGTTATCTGTCAGGGTTATTTTCTGATCTCCCGTTTGGTCGCTAACAATTAGTTTTTTCTCGAGTATTCGAAGTATGCCGTTTTGTTCTATGTTACTAGTACGATAGGGGTCTTCCTTGATAGGTAAGACAATGGCATCGACCAAGGGGTTTACGTCCCCGCTTCCCCGGTCTTGGATATATCCGATTCCGGTTTCTACATCAAGTACTTTGGAGAGGGGCATTTCTCGCTCCTCGTACCGTTCATAGAACGCCTCTTTGAACCTGGTTAAATTACTTTTCGAGGGCGTAGTCGTAATTTTATTCAGTAACAACATCCCTTTCTTAATACTTTCGGGAATAGCTTCGGAAAGCTCATTTTCTTTTGGTCGCAACTCCATATCTGTTTGAAAAAGGTATTTCAACTCAAATGAAGTGGGGTACGCTTTAAGGTGCTCGCTCAATACCAAATAGCGGTCGGGAGGGTTGCCTAAATAAGTGTCAAGATCCAGCAGTTGTTTTTCTATCTTCTTTAAAAAACGAACCTCATTTTCTGTTCCTTTTAACTTCCCCAGGACGTTTACTATTTGCGTCATAAATTCCGGACCGGATACCGAAGGTTCTAATTCACTGACTAGCAATTGGCTTTCCAGTAATTCATTGATAAAGCCTTCGGCATCCTCTTCTGTAATGTCGTCGTTGACCAACAATAAAATCAAATCTGATAGATACGCTCCCGAGGTAGCGCTTTTTAGGATGCTTTGTAGATAGGAAGAGTTGTCTACTTCAACAATATGATGTTGTCTTTTGCTCGCCACATAGTAATATTCAATATATCTTATTTTATCCCCGGTCAGATAAATGCTTGAATTGGGGTAGAACACCAGCTGATTCCGTATTTCATTTTTTTTGGCCAAATCTTGTGACAGGGCAACAAGATAGTTCATGTCTAAACGGGTATGCCTCCCGTTGTGATCTGGTTTGGTATTGGCAATTGTGGTAGTATCACCAAAGCTACCCAAGCTACATCCTGCAAAGAGACCGAAAGGGGTGCATCTGGTAGACATCCTGGTCAAATACTTTAGAAGGGAAAAACGAATTTTCTTTTCTTTTTTAGCATCTAATTCGCCATTTACCCATTTTTCTATTTCAAAATGGAGTGCGGGCGATGCCAAAAAGCATGATTCTTTGATGATGGGCTCCGAATAGGCTTTTTTTAGTGCTTCGTCAGAAACGGTATCCCCGGCAGTAATACCTTTATAAAAATCGAAAGGTAAGATCGGGGTCCTTAATACGAAATTGGAAAAGTGATGATAGGGATTTTTCATAGTATTCGTTCAATCTAGCTTATCAGCAGGCATTCGTCCCATGTGTTCGGTTCATCGGAGAGGCAATCAATAAGTACCAAACCAATACCGGCTATTCCTTCCAATAAAGACAATTCGGGTGTCCACTCCTTTTTAAGGCCATTCCATTGTTTGTATCCTGCATACCCATCTTTGTGTACTGCTTTTTCAATACCATCCGTCATCCAGTAATTGAACATCTTTTCAAATGAGTTGGTATTCCTCTCCTGACACAATCTTCGATAGATAAGGGCGTTCCCATACGAGCCGTGGCATACGCCCGCGTCAACGACCTGGGTTTCGTCATCGGCTTTTCTATTTGTGGTATGGTTGAGTATGTTCAGTGCATGTTGTTGCATCGCAACATCGTTCAAGGCTTTTCCGGCCCGTAAAAG
Organism: uncultured Flavobacteriaceae bacterium; assembly: GCA_938010765.1. Lineage (GTDB taxonomy): Bacteria > Bacteroidota > Bacteroidia > Flavobacteriales > Flavobacteriaceae > Pelagihabitans. The sequence goes on from CALLVX010000023.1 coordinate 4,430, forward strand.
GGATAATCCAATCCCTAAATCTCCGTAACACCATGCAATTCTACTTTTATATTCAGGAGAAACGGTTGTTTCTACCCAACTGGGAAATAAAGATAGGTTTTCAGGATTCTTGTCCTCAAAACCTAGAATGTAGTTTGCACCTCCCCTTATGAGCTTGCGGGTAGATTCTTTAAATGCCTCAAATCTATGCAGTCTTGATAAAAAGTTAAGTATGCTAGAGATGCCGTGGGAGAGGCTAAGGTTAAATCCTTTATTTCCTTTTTCGATATCTAAGGTCGATTCCCATTTTAAAGTGTCACCTTCTGAAATGGAAAGTGTTTCCAATGTGGTGATCAGCTCGTCGAGATAGGATTGATATGCTTTTTTTAGGTCGCTATTTTCAGTATGCTCATAGCGACTTAAAAAGTAAAAGCCATAACCCATAGCTCCATGAAGAAAGTCATAATTACCCCTAGTTAAATCAAAAACCATTTGATTATAGAGGTATGAATTAAATGGAGAAAGTAGTTCATCACAATCAATATCTATAAAATCGTTCGTTTTCAAGTGTTGAATTGCCCAACCCAGGCCGGCAATTCCGTTGCAAAATGTGGGGTGAGAATAACCTTCGTTGATTTGCTCAATACAATACGAAATCATTTCTGCTCCAAGGTCCGCGTATTCATCAACATCTAAATATTTGGAGTAGTAGAATTGAAAAAGTGCAATTCCCGATATTCCGGCTACTACGCCTACATCTGTAGCGTCCTTGTACTGTTTTTGTAGAGTAGTACTTATAGTGCTCAGTTTTTGTTTTAAGAGTTTCGTTTGTTCCATAGGTACTTGTGTAACACGTATGTTTCTAACTGAAGTATAAGCTATTTTTAAATGTTAGGATGATTGCTGTTGGTAAAGAATTTTGGTGAAAATTAATTGCCTTAAAAGGTAAGATATTTCTTCGATAGTACGTGCCTTTTGGTGTGCGTAGATATGCTAAATTAGCACTTTATTAACAACCGAATTATATAAGTAAAGGCTAAACTAGCAGATTTAGTTCAAGTATTGTGTTTACAATGCAAGCAGTAATGTATGGGTATCTTTTTTCAAAGCCGAGGTTTAAATTCTAGTTGTATCGATTTCCAAGCAATCATTTTAAATTATAGAAACGAACCAATTTAACATTTCGGATCGTACATATTAAAGTTAGATTGAAGTTGGAGGTCGTTCTTTTGGGAACGGCCACCGAAAATTTTTAGATACTTCCAAGGAAAACAGTTCGAGTCAAATAATGAAAAACCTACTTTTTTATTTGCTATTCTATTTGGTTTCGTTTTTTAACGGAACGGCGCAAGATTTTGTCTTTAAGCCCTATGGAACGCAAGACGGACTCTCCCATAGTCTGGTCAAATGTTTTCAGGAAGATGACAAGGGGTATTTATGGCTCGGTACCGAATACGGACTAAATAAGTTCGATGGCCTACATTTCACCACTTTTCTTCCCAAAGATTCCTTTGAAAATGCCCTCCCGCAGGCGAATATTTCTGATATTTTTAAAGATGCTCAAGGCAATCTTATAATTGTCTTTGCTTACGGCGGTTTTTCGTTGTATCGAAGCGATTCAGGAACCTTGGTGAACTACGCCTCGGGGAAAAATAGGGCAGCCCTTAAAGACGCAATGGTAAGCGGAATAGCGGAAGATCCTTACTTTCTCTGGGTCGGCACTTCGAATGGGCTTTTTAAAATAGATAAAACCGATTATAGTAGAATTGCCAAAGTGCCGGTAAATAAAGATTCGAACAGCGGCATCTCGAATGGCAAAATAAATGCCCTGCTTTTTGATAAGGACATGAATTTATGGATCGGTACCGAAAACGGCCTCAACCTTTTACCTAAAAATACCAGTAGTTTTAAAAAATTTTACAATAGTGCGGATAACGAAAACTCCTTGAGTAATAATCAAGTAACTACTTTAATTGAATCTTCTGACTATCGAATTTTTATCGGTACCGGCTATGGCTTAAACGAACTTATTGAAACTACCTTACATGGGAAAACGGAAGAGGTTGCCTTTAAAAGAACCATACGGTTCTCTGAGAATCGACCAGCTAACGGTATACAGAAGATGCTGTTCGGTAAAGCAGGTGATCTATGGGTCGGCTATGAAAAGGGCGTGGCGCGTATTTCCAAAAATGGAATTCACTGCTTTCTAGATACTGAAACTTTTTTAGATGCGAATGGACATAATTTCATCAGTGATATTTTGGAAGATCGCTGGGGAAGGGTCTATTTTACCAATAGAACAACTCCTTCTGGCCTCTTTGTGTACCATCCCGCCATCAAAGATATAAAGACATACAAGGAGGGCAGCGCGAATCAAAAAGGCTTAAAAAGCAATCAGATTTCATCGATGTATATCGACTCGAATGATTTTCTATGGTTGGGTACCATCAAAAACGGGTTTTTAAAATGTGACCTGAACGCAAAACCCTTCCATAGACTTTCTCAGGGCGAAACCGGAAATTCCCACTTTCGGGTAGATGATACCTATGCCATTACCGAAACTGCGGATGGTGACTTTTGGGTGGGTACCAATCACGGATTAACCCGCTTAGATAGCGCAAAAGGTAATCCACGTTACTTCCACGAAGATGGTATGGGTAAATTAACCGGAAGCACAGTGGGTAGCTTTCTTCAAGATAGTAGTAATAGGTTTTGGATGGGGTATTACGACTACAAAGTGAGTCGAATGGATTTGAAGAGCGAGCGCTTTCAACATTATCGGTATGAGGTAAACTCTACAACTGCATTTCCATTGTGGTCGGTACGGGATATTATGGAAGGAATGGATCAAAAAGTTTGGTTCACCTCAAGCAGCGGATTACTCGCGGAATATGTTCCGGAAAGCGATAGTTTTAGAAAACACGTCCCAAAAGGGTATGAAGCACTTTTTGATAGCTTTGGCAACGCCCTGGCCAAGGATGACGACGGCACCCTATTTATTGCTACCAATCAAGAAGGTTTAGTCGCGTACAAGCCTGAAAGTGGAACAGTGACCCAATATTTGAATGATAAGAACTGTTCTTCGACCGTTTCTTCGAACATGTTAAATTCCCTTTATTTTGATTCGAAAAAACGCCTGTGGGTCGGTACAGAAGGGGGTAGCTTAGATCGATTTGATTTTTCAGATAACTCATTTGATCATTTCGACCTGAATTTATCGCGTCAATATTCCGCTATAAATTGCATAGAGGAAGATGATAACGGCCGATTATGGCTAGGTACCAACGACGGTTTGGTTCTCTTCGATCCAACAACTTATGAAAAGAGGATCTTTACCTTCGAAGATGGCCTTCCCGATAATGAATTTAACCGTGGGGCCAGTCATAAGGCAAAAGATGGCACACTTTTTTTTGGTGGCCCCAAGGGTGTTATCTATTTTCATCCAGATAGTATTCAAAATAATCCCTACGCACCAAAAGTGCTGCTCTCAGCGGTTCATATTTCGGGTAGTTTAGACCCTGATACAAACAAGCGAAAACAGCTCAAAATAAGGCCCGATACCCTATCGTCGAAGTCTCAAATACAGTTGGATTATAGTGAAAATGATATCTTGTTCGATTTTGTCATTATCCACAATGCGGCCCCTGCAAAAAATAAGTTAAAGTATAAACTGAAGGGTTTTGATGTTGATTGGAAAACCGCTTTTTCAACACAGCAATTTGTCGAGTATGCTAACTTAAATCCAGGTAGCTATACGTTTCAACTTAAGGGCGAAAACGGAGATTCCAAAAAATCAGATACCATCACCGAATTAAGCATCCTAATAAGTCCGCCATTTTGGAAAACCCTTTGGTTCCGATTATTGCTGGCGCTAACACTGTTGGCCGGGATCTATATTTGGTATTGGCGGAGAACGAAGGCGCTTCGCAATCAAAAATTGATATTGGAGCAAGAGGTAAGCTTGCGCACATTACAACTGCACAAAAAAAATGAGGCCCTTTTCTATCAAAAAGAAGAAATTTCCAAATTGGCGACCGATTTGCAAAAAGCCAATGAAAGCCGCCTGCATTTTTTTACTAATATTTCGCATGAATTACGAACGCCTTTAACACTTATTTTGGGGCCGGTCGCAACCCTTTTGAAAGACAGATCGCTCACGGCGAATGTAAGAAACCAGCTTGCCTATGTACAACGCAATTCGAATCGGCTATTAAGCTTAACAAACGAACTGCTTTATATCAGAAAATTAGAATCGAACGGTATTAAGCTACACGTTAAGGAATGCGATATTAATTTGGCTGTCCGTACCGTATGTGATTCGTTCAGATCCTTGGCAACAAATAAAACTATTGTATTCGAGTATGCCTTTGAAGATGCTGTTTGCACGGGTTTTATCGACCTTGAAAAGCTCACTAAGATTCTGAATAATCTCTTGGGCAATGCCTTTAAATACACCCCGGATGGAGGTGCTATAAAACTAACCACAACTTGTTTAGAAGGCAAGTTCTTTTTTTCGGTAAAGGATTCTGGAATCGGTGTTTCCGAAAAAAACCAAACCAAGATTTTCGAACGGTTTTACAGGGGTGAGAACGCCACTTCAAAAAATCCCGATGGTGCCGGTATAGGGTTGGCCTTGACTAAGGAGCTGGTGTTGTTGCACAAGGGAAAAATTTCGGTAGCGAGTGTTTTGGGTGAAGGGGCGAGGTTTACAGTGAGCCTTCCTATCTTGGAAACCGCTTATTCGAAAGAGGAAAAATATCCTATTGAAATACATAATTCCCCTAGCAAGGATTCTTTACGTGCTCCGGCAAGCATTGTTAAACCACTTGTGAAAGCTGCAAATGTGGCTAGGGCGAATATTTCGATTTTGCTTGTAGAGGATAATTTGGATATGCGGAACTACATACAGGGCATTCTAGAAAAAAAATATAAGGTAATTACGGCCGTTGATGGGAATACTGCCCTTAAAAAAATAGTAAAATCTACAATTGACCTGGTTGTTAGCGATGTTATGATGCCGAATATGGATGGTTTTGAACTTTGCGAAAAAATCAAAGAAAATCTTGAAACATGCCATATCCCGGTCATCCTTTTGACGGCCAAAACAGCAGAGAATTCTAAATTGGTAGGTTTGCGTACAGGTGCGGATGATTACGTAACCAAACCTTTCAATGCTGATATGCTTTTGCTTAAGATCAGGAATATTGTTAGTACACGTTCAAAGTTTAAAGAACGTTTTAATCGGGAAGCTTTGGTACAGCCCTCTGAAATCGAATTGAGTAAAAAGGATGAGGTTTTTTTAAGCAAGGCGATTGCAGTGGTCGAAGCACATATCTCCGATAGCTCGTTCAACGTAGTCAAATTTTGCAAAGAAATGGCTATGAGCAAACCGGTACTGAATAAAAAATTAACCGCCCTCACCGATTTGGTGCCCAGTAATTTTATAAGGCATGTGCGACTGAAACGTGCGGCCGTTTTAATAAAGAACAATCAGGGCAGTATTCGCGAGATCATGTATGAGACCGGTTTTTCTAACTCTTCCTATTTTGCGAAAGTATTTAAGAAAACCTTTGGTATCAACCCCGCCGACTACTTGAAATCTATGGTGTCTTAAAGGCACCGATTGGGTATTTTGTTATAATGTATGGTATTATAAGGCCCCTAAATAGGGCTAATACGGGCTGTGTTTCCAAAATTGTCCCAAACACTTTTAAAATTGTCCTTCTTCCTTTTTCTCTTCCGGTAACTTTCGCTTAAAATAACTGGCAATTTTTCTTAACCTTATAAATTTCACCCCAAATGGAAGCGAACAAATTAGTATTCCTCAAAAAATTCTTACCGTTATGCGCTCTAGTTCTGCTGACGGTTTTTTCAATTACTGCACAAGAATATAATTGGCAACGTGTCAAAATCGGAGCCGGTGGCTGGGTTACCGGAATGGATATACACCAAAATGGTCGATACGCCTATTGCCGAACCGATGTGGGCGGTGCCTATAGATTAGATCTTCAAAATAACAATTCCGAATGGATACAATTGGTTTCCGTGACTTCAATGCCTTCTGACAAGGTGGCGCTTGGCAGTGCTTTTGTGCCCGACGAGACGAGGGCCTTTGAAGGAGTGGCGAGTATTGCTTCCGCACCTTCCGATGAGAACAGAGTATATATGATGTACAATAGTATATTGTACCGAAGTGATAACAAGGGCGATATCTGGCGGCCAACAAACTTGAATGTAGCAACATTCGCCAACGAGAGTAGCGTCGATTCAAAATTAATCGGGGAGCGTATTGTCGTAGACCCGATCAATAAAGACGTTCTTTATTATGGCAGTAATAATAATGGTCTTTTCCTAACTTCCGATGGGGGTGATACTTGGTCCAATGTCAACACTATTCCCAACGGAACTGAATTATTTGGTATAGTTGGTATTGACGTAGATACTTCTAGCGAAACGTTGAACGGCAAAAAAACCGTTATTTATGTGGCTGTCCACAATGAAGGGATCTACCGAAGTACCAATGGCGGGGCAGCTTGGTCAAAAATACAGGGAACCCCGGCCGATAGCGAAATTACCGATACCGATATCGGTACTGACGGTACGTTTTATTACACGACCCAAAAAGGAGGTGTTTTTCGTTTTATAAATGGTAATTGGACATCGCTGCCTTCGCCTGCCGGCCAGCTTGGAGATGTTTCAGTAGACCCATTGAACCCTAACAATGTAATCGTAACTAATATTTCAGGTACGCTGTATTCTTCGACCAACCAAGGGTCTAACGCCTGGATAGCGACCGACAACGAAAAAGCGATAACCGCTACTGATATTCCTTGGCTTGAATATGCAGACGACGAGGACTTTCTTTCCGTTGGGGAAGTTGTACACGATCCGAAAACCAATGGAAAAATATGGATGTCTAACGGAACCGGTGTCTATTTTGCCAACTATACGATGGCTAGTGGACAAGTGAATTGGTTTTCCCGAAACGTGGGAATCGAAGAATTGATCTGCAAGGATGTCATTAAGGCACCTGGCCAAAAATTGGTACAGCTGAGTATGGATAGACCGGTTTTTGTCATCGAAGATGAAAACGAATTTCCGGTAAAACATTTTCCTGACGATAAATTCCAATCGGCTTGGGATGGTGACTACTGTGCGACACAGCCTGAATTTATGGCCGTTATCATGACCAACGAGAACTTTTTTAAAGAACATGAAACAAGCGGCTGGTCTTCTGATGGGGGGCGTACTTGGAACCGTTTTGCTACGATGCCCGATTGGCCAGGTAAAAAAGAACAAAACTTGTTAGAGCAGGGCTATGGTTCAATTGCTGTGTCAAGTACGAATACCGATAATATCTTGATGAACAATGCAGGTCTTTTTACCGGTATTCCAGAATCACAACAAAACTTGACCAATCTGTATTATACTACCGATCGTGGAGCCAGTTGGAAAAAATCGCAAGGGGTACCTGAGAAAAACGGACATCCGGTGCGTTATCACAATAGAAAAAACATCTGTGCGGATGCCGTTGCTCCAAATACCTTTTACTTTTACCACTGGATCGAAGGCGGCCTCTTCAAATCTACCGACAAAGGGCAATCGTTCTCCAAGGTAAACAACAACTTGCCAACAGGGGCGTACCACCCTGTATTAAAGCCGGTTTTCGGAAAAGAAGGCCACTTGTTATGGTCGGAAGGTTTTGACGGTAGTTCTCCCTTATTTCTTTCTACAGATGGGGGCACTACTTTTACTTCTATTTCGGGAGACAATGTTGTTTATAATTATGGCTTGGGGAAAGCGCAGAATGACTATCCCACTATCTTTGTACAAGGCCGTTTCAACGGTCAGGATGGGTATTACCGTTCTACCGATCGCGGGGCCTCTTGGCAACAAATAGGAACGTTTCCGTTGGATACCTATGGTACCGTAGGAGGCATGGACGGCGATAAGGAAGTCTTTGGCAAGGTGTACGTAGGTACCGAATCTTTTGGTGTTTTTGCGGGCACTAGCGGGGACGTACAAAATGTAGGGGTCGACAGCATTGCATTATCACCTGATTCCGCTGATTTAGAAATTGGCAAGACCCTACAGCTCAACAAAAATATCAGTCCGAACAACGCTACGAACAAGGCCGTAACTTGGTCTTCAAGCGATGTCGCGATAGCAACCGTTGATACGAATGGTAAAGTAAGTGGTATTTCAGAAGGGAGTGCCGTTATAACCGCTGTTACCCAAGACGGTAATAAAACTGCCACGGCCAGCATAGAAGTTTTAGAAGAATCGACCGGTGGTACTGGGATAAATTTTGGTTTCGAGACCGGCGACCTATCTGGTTGGAATGCCACTGGAAACCCGGGAATTGAAACGTGGTCGGCCCGAACGGGAACGTATGGTGCAGTCTTAACAAGTGCTTCCGATGAACTTCAAAAAGAATTAGAGGGGCTTTCGCCCAATACCATATATTCAGTTGAGGTCTGGACCTATATTGATGGCGTCACTGGTTCCCTTTCTGTTTCGGTGTCCGGGTTTGAAGGAAATGCGGTTTCAAACAGTATTGACAACACCTTGTCTTGGTCGAAAACAACGCTCGAATTTGCGACAGGCTCATCAGGTACTTCTGCCCAACTTAACCTAAAAGCGGGAGCGATGCCCTCGGGATGGATCTGGCTCGATGACATTTCGATAACATCAAAAGGTCCTGCCCAGATAGTTCCTACTAGTATTATCGCAACACCCGAAGAGGTAGCATTGAGTCCTGGAGATACGCAGCAACTTGAAGTGGTTGTAAGCCCTGCAAATGCCCTTAATAAAGCGGTTACCTATATCTCTACCGATGCTACTGTAGCAACTGTTGATGCGACCGGAACCATTACGGCCCTTTCGCAGGGTACTACTCAAATACAGGTCTCAACAGTCGCTGGTTCGGCCGAGACCTCGGTTGCTATAACGGTAGTAGCCGAAAACAGCGCTAACTTGATCAAAAACCCGGGTTTTGAGCGCAATCCCGCACTAGTAGACTGGGGCGCATTCAATGCGGTTACACGAGCTTCCAATAAGAAAACAGGACAGTTCGGGGTGCGAATGGGGGCGAATGCCACCACCGACGGATATCTTTCACAAATCGTCAACGAATTGAAGTCGAATACGACCTATACCCTGCGATTTTGGAGCAAAATGAAGGCGGGGAGTGTCATGTTTGCGGGTATAAACCGTACCGGTGACGATCAACAACTTCAACTAAGCGAAACCGCTTGGTCTGAGAATGAGTTGACGTTCACAACCGGTTCTAACAATACCGAAGCCGAGGTGTATATATGGATCAATAGTGGACAAACCGGTTTTGCAGACGATTTTGAACTTGTCGAAGGAGCTCTTGGAAATTTAGTTTCAAATGTAGTCTTGAAAAAGAGTCTGATGGTGTACCCCAACTCGGCAAAAGGGGATTTTAAGGTTTCTTTAGGCGATGCAAACAAGCCACGTTTGGTACAGATATTCAATTTCCAGGGTACTCTTATATATCAAGAATCGGTAAGTGAACCTCAAATCAGCTTGAATACTGCACAGTTAGGGCTAGCCCCAGGAATCTATGTGATAAGTGTTGTCGACGGTTCGAAGAAAGAAACCAAAAAACTGGTGGTAGAATAAGACATATAAAAGAGTAGCGGATACCTTCATGAGATGGCCCTTCTCATTTGCCAATATGTCGCCACTTTAATGTAATGGCGCGTAAATAGCCTAGATGAAAATCTAGGCTATTTTATGTATGCCCCTGTCCCATACTTAAACAATTTAAATTAATTGTTTTCCTGATACAAGGTTTCCATATTCCAATTCTCTGAATTCGTATTGAATAGATTCCAATACGCAGCGGCAATTTTATCGGGGTCATAAAAAGGTCCCGCCGCTACAAACCCCATAATGGTTAAGGTTCCTATTTGGATTTTTTCAGCGTGGATTTCTTGGGATAGCAGTTGTACCAATGTCAACAGTGCAGCTTTGCCAATACTTAGGGAGGCATAGTCTTGGTGTGGATAATGGACGAGTCCGCCACCGGTAAATAAGAGCTTGCCGCCGCCATTGTTCATCATATTCGGCAAGGCTATTTTGGCGACCCGTAGGGCGCCCATCACATTGATATCGAAATCTTTATGGAAATCTTCAACGGTATATCACAATGCAGTCCCCTCCGAGGCTTTAAAGGCATGGTACTCTATGACCAAGCACTATAAAGACAAAGTACTATTAAAAGAGAAATAAGAATGGTTTTCATATCGTTTCTTACTATTGACCTTGCATTCATTTTTTATTGGGTCAACGCTTTTTTAAAATCTACTAGGGTGAGTCGTTTGTTCCAAATAGTACTGCCCGGATCTTGAGGTGCAGGATCTTTCAGACGACCCAAATGATAAGGTAAAAATCCGGCCTGCCCAATAAGCTGACTTGCACTTTTTTTGCATCGGAATCGTTGCCAGAAATGGGAATGACCAACAGTCCGTTAGAACGGAATGCCTCTTCCTTTAAATACGCTTACCAAAGTGTTGTAAATGATTTAATGAGTTTGGTTTTTGGAAGCCTTTCTGCCATAAATTCACCTGCGGTTATATCTTCTGGAATCATCCTGTAGAGTTTACCTTTATCATCATATCCAAGAGGATTTGTAGCGTCAATGGCAATTTTATTGTCTAGTCGATTGCCTATAGTCCGTAAAGCTTCATTCACACTTTGATAGTTGACGGCCAATAGCACGATATCACCAAACTCGGCAGCCTCCTGCACAGAACCTGTTTTTGCATTGGTTCCCATATCATTTATTAAAGATTTCAGTTTCTCCGGATTTCTAGAACTGAATAGTATATTATGACCTGCATCTGCCCAAAATTTTGCAAGTAAGCCACCAATGCTTCCTGAGCCGATGATTCCGATATTGTAAGTGTTTTTCATACGGATCGCTTTTGATATGTTTTATTACAAGTAACCTAACTAAAATAAGTAGCGCGCCAGCAAGTCTTTTCCAGTTAAGGGATTGAACTACCGATCCCATTAACCCAAAATGGTCAAATATAACAGCCATTGCGTTGGATAATTTAACCAAGAAAGAACAGCTTGTAAAACTCAACCAGGAACCGCAGTTAGAGCGTGATTATCTGATTGAAGAAGTCAAGACCGAGCACAATTTTGAGGAGATCATAGGGAACAGCCCCTTGTTGAGGGAGGTCTTTAAAAGTGTGGAAATGGTAGCACATACCGATGCCACCGTATTGGTTGAAGGGGAAACGGGCACAGGAAAGGAGTTGATCGCCCGTGCAATTCACAATAGATCCGACCGTAAAAAGAAGCCTATGGTAAAGGTTAATTGTGCGACCTTGCCCAAAGAGTTGATAGAGTCTGAGCGCTTCGGGCTCGAGAAGGGGAGTTTTCCGGGGGCCTTTGAACGTAGGATAGGTAAATTTGAACTCGCCAATAAGAGTACCTTATTTTTGGACGAGGTCGGGGAAATGCCCTTGGAGCTGCAAGCCAAGTTACTGCGTGCCATTCAGGAAAAGGAAATAGAAAGGCTGGGCGGAAAAGAAACCATTAAAGTAGATGTTCGCATTATAGCGGCCACCAATAGAGATTTATTGGAGGAATCACAAAAAGGCGAGTTTAGATCGGATCTTTACTATCGATTGAATGTTTTTCCCATTCGACTGCCGGCATTGCGGGAACGTGTAGAGGATATTCCGTTATTGGCCACTTATTTTGCGCAGAAGTATTGTAACAAGCTTAATGCCAATTTTAAAGGAATAAAAGAAAAGGCCATACAAGAATTGTTAGCGTATTACTGGCCGGGAAACATTCGTGAACTCGAAAATCTGGTAGAACAGTCATGTATCTTAAACCAAGGAAGAGCGTTGTCTTGGACAAGGGAATTGGTGCCTGTAAAACCTATAAAAAGAACATTAAAGGAAAAACAAAGAGACGGTAATTTCGATATAAAAACCATAAAAGAAGAACAGCGGAACAAAGAGCGCGAGGCTATAATAGAAGCCTTGAAACAAACCAATTGGCGCATAAGGTGAGATAAAGGGGCCGCAAAGCTTTTAGGCGTGAAACCCACTACACTGGAATACCGGATGACTAAATTGGGATTGAAGTAGGCAGTTAGGAAGATTAAAGACCGACTATACTATTGCGTACTTCCTTGGTATTTGGCTACTGTATTTTACAAGAATACCGCATCAAGTGTTGTTTCTTCATTGCCATTCCCAGTCGGCATAGGTACTCATTTACTTTCCGATACCCACCTACTCCTTGTTTCTACTCGAGAACGGTATGATCAGCGTCTTTTAATGAAAAAGCATCATAATTTCAATAATGTAATTAAATTCTTACATCGATATAACAGCTATTGACATCTATTAATATATAGTACACAACATTAATTAGTACAGTAAATTCTTACAAATTAATTTCGGATCAAGAATCATTAAACTCGCCAACCATCTTTTTTAATATGTCATCAATGAAGAATTACGCGTATTTTTATTGCCTTAAAAAGGCAAGGTTACATTTTGTTTTCCTTTGTATATTTTCCCTTGGTTATTGTGGAGTAAGTTTTGCACAAGGACCTACCTGCGGCCAAGCTACCGTATTGTGTACGCCGAATGCAGCCTTTCCCGCTGAGACCTCCGCGACAAACCTGGGAGCGCTACCCTCTTGTGGTACGGCAGGTCAGGCACCTGGCTTTCCTGTAGACCCTACGTTGGCGTCTACCCCTAATCCAGCTTTTTATACTCTTCAGGTAGTTGAATCGGGTGATATTTATTTGTTTGTAGATACTTTTCCACAAGAAGATGTGGATTTTGCAATCTGGGGTCCTTTTAGTTCTCCAGATGTAACCGCCAATTGTGCTGGGGGAAACTTCCCGCCAGGAGTGCCTATTGACTGTGACTACAGTTTGGATCCCTCGGAGCAAATCGATGTGCCCGGTGTTTTGGCAGGGCAATCCTATATTTTAATGATAGCTAATTTTTCGGGAGACCCTACAGATATCACGTTATCTCCAAACAACAGTCATGGGACCAATACCGCTACCTTGGGAGGGCCTTTGGCATTTGAGGCCACTTCTGTGGGCCCTTTTACGAATGCCGATTCAGCGGTAAGTTTAACTATAAGCCCGCCAGCTTCAGATCCAAATGTATCGGGGGTAAGTTTTTCAGGTCCTGGTATTACAGATACTGCTAATGGTGTTTTTGATCCAGTGGTTGCCGGTATAGGAACACATACGGTGACCGTTTCTGGTACCTCTTATCTATGTTCCGTTTCTACGGATGTTGAGATTGTAGTGACCGCACCTCCATTAATTACGATTAGTACGGTGGCAGTAGATGATATCATAAATGGGTTAGAAGATAATAATCCCGTAGCTATAAGTGGTACTACTACCAATGTAGAAAATGGGCAGACGGTTACGGTAACACTTAATGGTATTCCTTACACAACTACTGTACTGGGTAACGCTTGGACCTTGAATGTTCCTGCTGCTAATATTCAGGCATTGGATCCAAATGAAACGATTACGGCCAACGTGTCTAACTCAGTTGGAATTGCTGCTCCACAAGCGACCCGTGCTATTGTATACGACCCAACAGACCCCACTATTCCAACGGTAGTGAGCCAAACAACAAATGACCTTACACCTACCATTACGGGTACGAGCGCCTTGGGCACGGCCCTTCCGGCGGGCGAGACGATGACGGTAACGGTGAACGGTGCCACCTACGACGTGGTCCCTGATGCCAGTGGCAACTGGTCCGTTGATACCGGTGCGGATACACCTGCCTCTGGAACCCTGGGAACTTTTGTGAACGGTGTTTCTTATGAAGTGGTGGCGACGGTGACGGATGCTGCGGGCAATACGGCAACGGACACCTCTAGCAACGAACTTACGATCGATACGACGGCTCCCACCGTTCCGACAGTGGTCAGTCAAACAACAAATGACCTTACACCTACCATTACAGGTACGAACGCCTTGGGCACGGCCCTTCCGGCGGGCGAGACGATGACGGTAACGGTGAACGGTGCCACCTATGACGTGGTCCCTGATGCCAGCGGAAACTGGTCCGTTGATACGGGTGCGGATACACCTGCCTCTGGAACCCTGGGAACTTTTGTGAACGGTGTTTCTTATGAAGTGGTGGCGACGGTGACGGATGCTGCGGGCAATACGGCAACGGACACCTCTAGCAACGAACTTACGATCGATACGACGGC